>CAIRMO010000001.1 GCA_903879705.1 uncultured Candidatus Competibacteraceae bacterium
ATGGAAAATCTTTTGGCAGATATCGCCATTGACATCCCGTCTTATTCAGATAAAAAATGGCATTAACAATCTCCCGCAAATCCTGTTCTCTGGGTCGACCAGTGGTATAAGTCTCCACCTCTTCAAAAATAGGTTCTAGGAGCTGCCATTCTTCGTCAGTCAGATCGCTAGGATACCTTTTGACGGGACCTTCTTTTGGCCATGGCATACATCACCTCGAATAGAATTTTTGCGCTTAAAATAATTTTTTATTACAACCCGCTTTTACCCCTTTATTTTACAGAAAAGCTATTGAAATTCAATACCTTAGTTTTTAGACAGTCTCTAAGGCGTCAGCAGTAGTATCCATTGCCTCGGCCATGTCTTTGAGAGCAAGCCGAAGCAATTTCTCAAGCAGAGCCGAGGCGCGGGCGATACCGCCCAGCTCCTGCGTCGGGCCGATCTGAGACGAGCTGCTTTTCTGCTTAACGAGACGAGCGAGGAGTTCGGCAGAGCGGTAGGTCGGGCAAAAGCGGAGCGTTGCCCGACTGTGCGCAATGGTCGGGCACATCCTGTGCCCAATCTACTGGCTATCAGACGGACTGTTCAGCCGATCACCCGTCCAATCCGTTCCAGCGCCTTGGTCAGATTGCCCATGCCGGTAGCGAAGGAAATCCGGGCGCAACCTTCCGCGCCGAACGCCGATCCGGGTACTACCGCTACTCCCACTTCATTGAGCAGTCGCTCGGCAAAAACGATGTCATTGGCCAGACCCAACCGCTCTATCGCGCTCTGGAAATTCGGGAAGATGTAGAACGTCCCGTCCGCCGGCGCCACTTCGACGCCGGGCATGGCTTTCAACACACCGTAAACGTAATCGTGCCGCTCCCGGAACGCCTGAGTCATCATTGCCACGAACGATTGATCGCCATTCAATCCTGCTTCCGCTGCGACCTGGGAAATCGAGGTCGGATTGGAGGTGCTTTGCGACTGGATATTGGTCATGGCGTTGATCAAGTCTTTCGGCCCGCCGCAGTAACCGATCCGCCAGCCGGTCATCGAATAGACCTTGGAGACGCCGTTCAGCACGAGGGTGCGGTCGTACAGATCCGGGCAGACGTTGAGGAGGTTGCAGAACTTCTCATCGGTCCACAGGATATGTTCGTAAATGTCATCGGTGGCGATGTAGACCTGCGGGTGATGGCGTAGCACCTCGCCCAACCCGGCCAGTTCAGCGGCGTTGTAGGCCACGCCGGTCGGATTGGACGGGCTATTGATCACCACCAGTTTGGTGCGCGGGGTGATGGCGGCTTCCAGTTGTGCCGGGGTGATCTTGAAGTGCTGATCAATGCCGGCGGTGACAATGACCGGACTGCCGTCGGCCAGCAGCACCATGTCGGGATACGAGACCCAGTACGGCGCGGGGATAATCACTTCGTCGCCGTGATTCAGCAGCGCCTGCGCCAGGTTGTAGAAGCTCTGCTTGCCGCCGCAGGACACCAGAATCTGCTTGGGTTCGTAACTTAGGCCATTGTCGCGCTGAAACTTGGCGATGATCGCCTTTTTCAGACCGGCGGTGCCGTCCACCGGGGTGTATTTGGTGAAGCCGGCGTTAATAGCCTGGATCGCCGCTTCCTTGATGAAATCCGGGGTGTCGAAATCCGGCTCGCCCGCGCCAAGGCCAATCACATCCTTGCCGGCAGCCTTGAGTTCATTGGCCTTGGCGGTGACGGCCAGGGTGGGAGAGGGCTTGATGCGCTGTACACGGTCAGAAAGCGGCGTGGTCATGGGGACTCCTGAGGGTTCAACGGGGTGGAATGCAACGGACTCGGTTTTGGATTATGTGAATATATCGTCTTTCGCCCCGGCCAACTAATCAATAAGGAGTTGCACGGCTGCCCATTGAAAGCGGGCATCTGCTGCGGGTCACCACGCTACCCCTGTTGGATGACCGCTGGCTGGGGCGTAGTGGCCGGCAGCCGGATCGGCTTCGATTTGCCGTAGCTTTCGAGTTCCAAAAACAGCGGGATTGCCGATGACGGGTACTGGTTCAGTACAATTTTTGCTATAAGCAACCCGACGCCATGCTGCCGAACGGCAAGGTGGCAGGAATACAACCAGGATTTGTTTCTGGATGCGGGGGACAGGAGGCGACGTTGCAGGCCTCAAGGCTAGCAGAAATTGAGCTTGGCCCCTTTTGCTTTTGCTACTAATGGTATTGATCTCATGGCCTTTGCCGATAACCAAACTCTGCGTCAATCCCTGCTCGCGGCCTATGAAGACTGCCCGCCGCTGGATCAGATCGTCCTGCAATTCCTGTCCATCATTTATGAAGGGATCGGCAAAACTGCGCTGATCGACTACATCCGCCTCTGTGATCTTCCCGAGTTCAAAATCAAGGGTTTTCCGCAGATTAGCCTCACGCTGGTTATCAAGCGGTTAATGGAAAAAAAGCTGGTCGTCAAAGGCGAATATAACCAGATTCACTGCCATATCCTGCTGATTGAAGAAATGACGCGCCGTGCGGTTCGAGATGGCGGCTTTGAGGTTATGGCCAATGTGGCCCAGGAAAAAAAACGGCTCTCCAGTTTGGGGGGCCGGCTGTATTTCAGCAGTTATCAGCAAGCCCTTTGCGAACTGCGCATCTCCTTTTACCGAAGCGATATGCCGCGGGTGCAGCGCATTCTGGAGGTTTGCGAAAGTTCTTTCCCTCGCGACTTTTTCCAATACCCCCCTTGGCTGCTGATTTTTAATAACCCCCTGCGCCCCGACGATATTCGGGCTTTCCCCGATATATGGGCGGGTCAGGCGGTGGTCACGCTGTTTACGGCGGCGGCTCGTAATCTGGAACCCGCCATCGAGGTTACCGCGCTAGGGGAGCAGTTGCTGGCCGAGAACCGCTGCGCTGACATCACGCGCTATTACCTGGCTGAACAAGCCCTGTTGCGTGGCGATCCGGCCAAGGCCCGCAGCTATCTGACGCCGGGGGAGAACGACCACGATCAGGCGCTGCGTGGCTGGCTGGCGTTTCTGGATGGCGCTAACGACGAGGCTATTCAGTACTATGAAAATGCCTTGAAACTGCTCCGTAAACGTACCCGCAAGCGCAAAATCTACTTCGATCATGTGTCCGGCCTGTTCTACCTTTTGGCGTTGCTGACCAGTAATACCGCGACCCATCTGCGTCAGGCGCTGGAGGCGACGGCACCCCTGTTTGAAAAAGGCGCCCAATTTCCCTACCTGACCGCCTATCGCGTGTTGCGGGAAGTCGTAGAACTTCAGCAGGGGCAACGCAAGGATCTCACCCCCTTCGATGCCACCCTCCGCACTCCGCCGATGGAGCGCTTTTTCCAGCTTATCGCGATGTTCTGGCTCAATGTCGCCAAGCCCGAAACCTCGCGTGAACCGGTGGTCGCCCTATTGAATACTGCCCAGGAGAATGGCTACGGCTGGTTCGCGACCGAATTGACCGAGTTATTGCGGGCTTTGGGTGAGGAAGTAAAAGGCGGGGGAGCAGTAACCGGACGTCCTCTGACCCGGCTGTTCCAGTTGAAAGAGCCTTGGGAACACGCCCTGAGCGCCCTGCTCGATCTGTCCCGGCTAGGTCAGGAAACCAGTGGACCGACAGCGGCGCAAACCCGGCTGGTGTGGTGGATCATCTGGCAAAAAAACGAAGCCTGCACCGTCAATCCGCGTGAGCAGAAACGCGATGCTCGGGGCCAGTGGACCTTGGGCCGACCCGTCGCACTGAAACGGCTGTATGGCACGTCAAAAAATCTGGAGTTGCTGACCCCCCAGGATCGCGAAATCTGCGCCAACAGCATCCGTCCGGTCAGCACCAACTACTACGGGAGTGTCGCCTACGAGATTGACCCGGATAAAGCGCTGCCTCTCCTGGTGGGCCATCCACTGGTGTTTTGGGAGGATAACCCTACGGTACGGGTGGAATTGGTGCGGGGCGAACCGGAACTGCTGGTCACGCCCAAGGGTTCACAGTGGCGGCTGGAGCTGTCGCCGGCGGCGTCAGTGGGAGAGACGCTGCACGTCGTCAAGGAGACCTCAACCCGGCTCAAGGTGGTGGTATTCAGTAAGGCCCATCAGGCGGTGATGACCATTTTGGGCAAGGGATTGGTGGTTCCGGCGCGAGCCAAGGATCAGGTGCTAACCACGGTAGCGGCGCTGTCCGGTCTGGTCACCGTGCAGTCCAGCCTCGATGCCGGAGTGGATGACCTGGAGGAAGTATCGGCCAGTCCGTTGCCGCATGTTCATCTGCTGCCCTTCGGTGAAGGGCTGAAAATCGAGCTGCTGGTTCGCCCGTTCGGCACGGGTCCCTATTACCCACCGGGTTCTGGCGGTGAGCGGGTGATTGCCGAGGTTGATGGCAAGCGGGTGCAGGCCCGGCGTAAGCTGAAACAAGAGCTGAAACAGGCGATGCAGGTGGTGAAAGCGTGCCCGACCCTGGCTCGCCAGGCGGCAGAGGAGGGTGAATGGCAACTGGAAGATCCGGAAACCTGTCTGGAGGCGCTGCTGGAATTGCAGGCCTTGGGCGATCAGGTGGTGCTGGCCTGGCCGGAGGGTGAGAAATTCAGGGTCAATCGCCCGGTGTCCCTCAATCAGTTGCGCCTGACCGTACAGCGGCGTCAGGACTGGTTCAATGTCGATGGCGAGCTGCGCCTGGACGACCAGCAGGTGCTGACCATGCGCCAGTTGCTGGAACTGCTCGACCACAGCCCGGGCCGGTTTGTGGCGCTGGGCAAGGGTCAGTTTTTGGCGCTGACTCAGGAATTTCGCAAGCGGCTGGAGGAATTGCGCGGTTTCGGGGAACTAACCGCCGAAGGCGCGCGCGTTCATCCCTTGGTTGCTCCGGCGCTGGAGCCGCTGCTCAATGAAGCCGGTTCGGTGCGTACTGATGCGGCCTGGAAAGCGCAGATCAAGCGGTTGCGCGAGGCTGAGGCGCTGCAACCGGTGGTGCCTTCAACCTTGCAGGCGGAATTGCGCGATTATCAGGCGGAGGGTTTCGCCTGGCTGGCGCGGCTGGCCCACTGGGGCGTAGGTGCCTGTCTGGCCGACGACATGGGGCTGGGCAAAACCGTCCAGGCGCTGGCGCTGATTCTGAGCCGGGCGCAGGACGGTCCAACGCTGGTGGTCGCGCCGACCTCGGTCTGTTTGAATTGGCTGGATGAAATTCGCCGGTTCGCGCCGACCCTGACCCCCACTGTGTTTGGCAGCGGCGACCGTAAGCAAACCGTAGAGCGGATGGGGCCGTTTGAGCTGCTGATTTGCAGCTACGGGCTGTTGCAGCAGGAAGCGGAGCTGCTGACCAGCCGGGAATGGCGGACCATTGTGCTGGATGAGGGGCAGTCGATTAAGAACATGGCGACCAAACGCTCGCAGGCCGCTATGGCGCTGCGCGGCGATTTCAAGATGATCGCCACCGGGACCCCGATTGAGAATCATCTGGGCGAATTGTGGAATCTGTTCCGCTTTATCAATCCCGGACTGCTGGGATCGCTGGAGCGCTTTACCCAGCGCTTTACGACGCCCATCGAACGGGAGGACGATCTGGCGCGCCGTCGGCTGAAGCAGTTGATTCAGCCGTTCATTCTGCGCCGGCTGAAATCCGAGGTGCTGGAGGCGCTGCCCTCGCGCACCGAGATTCTGCTGCGGGTCGAACTGGAGCGGGAGGAAGCCGCCCTGTATGAGGCGCTGCGGCAACAGTCGCTGAATCGGCTGGCCGAGGTGGACGATAACGATACCCAGAAGTCGTTCCGAATTCTCGCCGAGTTGATGAAGCTGCGCCGGGCCTGTTGCCATCCGAAGCTGGTGCTGCCGGAAACGGAACTAAGAGGGTCCAAGCTGGGGGTGTTCGAGGAGGTGCTGGATGAGTTGCTGGAGAATCGCCATAAGGCGCTGGTGTTCAGCCAGTTTGTCGATCATCTGGCGATTATTCGCGCACTGCTGGATCGCAAGGGCGTGGTTTATCAATATCTGGATGGCAGCACGCCGGCCCCGGAGCGTAAAAAGCGGGTAGACGCTTTTCAGGCGGGCCAGGGCGATGTGTTTCTAATTAGCCTGAAAGCGGGCGGTCTGGGGTTGAATCTGACCGCCGCCGATTATGTGATCCACATGGACCCGTGGTGGAACCCAGCGGTGGAAGATCAGGCTTCGGACCGCGCCCACCGGATCGGGCAGCAGCGGCCAGTGACGATCTATCGGCTGGTGACGCAAGGGACGATTGAGGAAAAGATCGTGGCCTTGCACCATCGGAAGCGCGATCTGGCGGAGCAATTGCTGGAGGGAACTGGCGTCAGCGGGCGGATTTCTGCGGCGGATTTGCTGCGGTTATTGCAGGAAGATGTGGTGTAGGGGAATGACGGAAAACAAAGTTGGGGCGTTATGGGTCAAGCCTCGCTCCATTAATAAAAATTTCAATGGCTGTCAGCCCCCGCTCACCCGTCGCGCAATAATCGCCCATAAGCGGCAACGAACTGGTCGGCGGGCAACGGGTAGCCGTAAAGATAGCCTTGAGCGTCGCTGCAACCCTGCTGCTGCAGGAACGTGGCCTGTTCCGGGGTCTCGACGCCCTCCGCGATCACCTCCAGCCCCAAGCCATGCGCCAAGGCGATAATCGCCCGAACGATGGCTTCGTCATTGGGATCGTGCGTGATGTCGCGCACAAAACTTTGATCGATCTTGAGCCGATGCAGCGGCAGTTGCTTGAGATAGCTCAGCGACGAATAGCCGGTGCCAAAATCGTCAACCGCCAGCCGGACGCCCAACGCCCGCAGACCGTTCATGGTGCGAATAGCCTGATCGGTCTGGCGCATGGTCAACGATTCGGTGATTTCCAGCTCCAGCCGGTCTGGCTCCAGGCCGGTTTCGCTCAGTAATTCGGCGACCAGCGGCACCAGCTCGCTTTGTTCGATTTGCTTCACCGACAAGTTGACCGACAAGCGCGGCAAGGCCAGCCCCTGGTCCCACCAGGCTCGCATCTGCCGACAGGCGGCGCGCATCACCCAAGTGTCCAGGGTATTGATAAAGCCGGTTTCTTCGGCAATCGGGATGAATCTGGCCGGCGACATCATTCCGTGCTGGGGATGTTGCCAGCGCACCAGCGCCTCCGCCCCGATCAGCCGTCCCGAAACAATTTCCACTTGCGGCTGGTAAAACACGATCAGCTCGTCATGTTCGACCGCCCGCCGCAGCAACATTTCCAAGTGAACGCGCTCGACCGCACGGGCGGTCATCTCCGGTTTGTAAAACTGATAATTATTACGGCCCAGGGCTTTCGCCTGATACATCGCGGCGTCGGCGTGCTTGATGAGTGCAGCAGGGTCTACGCCATCGCCCGGAAACAGGCTGATACCGATACTGGCCGAGATAAAAAATTCATGGCCGCTGATCTGCAACGGCTGGACAAAGCGCTCGATCAGCTTGCGTGCCACCAGTCCAGCGTTATCAACGGCCGTGACGCCTTCGATGAGCAGGGTGAACTCATCGCCGCCCATTCGAGCGACGGTGTCTTCGGCGCGAACCAGGGCATTGAGCTGCTGCGCCAGCCATTGCAACAGTTCGTCGCCGGCAGCATGGCCCAGGGTATCGTTGACCTTCTTGAAGTGATCGAGATCGATAAACAGCACCGCCAACTGGGATAGATTGCGGCTGGTGCGGCTGGCACGGCGGATCCGCTGGATGCTGTGTTCCAGCCGGGTGCTGAACAGCAGCCGGTTGGGCAACCCGGTCAACAGATCGTGGTGAGCGAGAAAGTCCAGCCGCTCCTGAGATTGTTTCAAGGAGCTGATGTCGCTGAATACGCCGACATAGTGAGTGACCGCGCCCTGCTCATTCTTGACCGCGCTGATGGTCAACGATTGTGGAAACAGGTCACCGTCCTTGCGCCGATTCCACAATTCGCCCCGCCAATGACCGGCGTTTCGGATCGCGGTCCACATCGCGACATAGAACATGCCGTCCTGCCGTCCCGATTTGAGCAGACCCGGAGTTTGCCCCAGCATTTCGGCTTCGCTGTAGCCGGTGATCGCCGTAAAAGCCCGGTTGACCGCCAAAATCCGTTGGGCGGCATCGGTGATCATGACGCCCTCAAGGGTACTCTCGAACACCTGCGCCGCCTGCCGCTGTTTTTCGTCGGCTTGCTTGCGCTCGGTGATGTCCTGCGCCGCACCGTACACCCGATAATGACCCGGCAGCGTTTCGTGCGCTTCACAGCGGTTGATGTCGTGAATCCAGCGGACTTCGCCATCGGGGCGAAGCAGGCGGAATTCGCAAGTCCGGCTTTGCCCTGGCGTCAGGCCAAACAGGCCATGCTCCACCCCCAGGCGATCCTCGGGATGGACGATGACCAGCCAGCAGCCGCCTTGTTGGATTTCAACCGCGCTGTAGCCGCTGATCCGCTCGAAAGCGCCGCCTACCCAGTCAAGGCAACACCGATCTGAATACGGGCCGCGCGCACAGGAATACACATAATCAGAAGTCAGCCCCGACAGGATCCGGTAACGGTTTTTGGACTGGAGCAACGCTTGTTCAGCCTCGATTCGGGCGGTCACCTCCCAGTAAATGCCCTGAATACCGATCACCGCACCGGCGGCATCGCGGATGGGTACCTTGATGACCTCAACGTAATGTTTCTCGCCGCCGATAACGGGCGCGATATTTTCCTCAATCAGGATCAGGGTTTCGCCGGCCAGTACCCGCCGGTCGTCTGCGTTATATTTGGCGGCCAAGTGCGACGGGTAGAAATCGCTGGCGGTTTTGCCCAGCGCATCGGCCAGCGTCATGCCCAAATCGGCGAGCATGGGCCGATTGACAAAGGTCACCCGACCTTCGCGATCGACCCGGTACAGCCGCTGCGGCAGCAGGTCCATCATTTCCCGATATTGGCGTTGGTGGTCTCCCAGGTCTTCGCGGAGCGCCGCTAGCCGTTGCCGGTAGTGGCGGATATTGATGGTCGCTACGCCCGCGCCGCCGAGCAACGCGCCCAGCACAAGGGACCACAGGGGAGACAGGGATTCCAGCATGGCTTTCGATTCCGGATGATGAAGCGTGCGCAGGCTCTGAAGACGGGAGAGTCGCTAAACAATGCCGTAGCCAGGATTCCGGCGCAAGCGGGCATTTCCAGACCGGATCAAGAATCGGAACCTCGAATGTCAGGCATAATCTCCATTCCCTCTTTCATCTTCACGAATATAGGCATCCTGCCCGTGTTTAGCCCACGGGCAAGATGCCCGTGCTACGATAAATTCCACAACTTGAATCGGATTCCTACAGGCACTGATGCTCACTGATCATCTCGTCGGGTTAATCGCCACCCTGGTGGCGCTGATTCATCTGTCGGGCGCGCTGTCGGCGATTCACGCCGTAGCTTGCGTCAGAACCCCGCAAGGCGCTATTGCCTGGGCGATTTCGCTGGCAACCTTTCCCTGGCTGGCGCTGCCGTTGTACTGGATTTTTGGCCGCAACCGGTTTCACGGTTATGGCGAAACCTCGCACCGCGGTGTACCCGATCCGGCCAACCAGAAGGCCCTCCTCCGGTTCCAGGAGCAGCTGCGCAGCTTTCAAGTGGACCTGCCGCCCGAACGCGCTGGCGACTTTGTGGCGCTGACCCGGTTGAGCAAGACCCCGTACATCGGGGGCAATGCGCTGGCGCTGCTGGTGGACGGCGCTGCGACTTTCGAGGCGATCTTCGCCGCACTCGACGCGGCCAAACATTACATTTTGATCGAGTTCTTCATGATCAAGGACGATGATCTGGGCCGCGAACTGCACCGCCGGCTGCTGGCCAAGGCCGCCGCAGGGGTAGCGATCCGGTTGCTGTACGACGAAATCGGCAGTCATGCGCTGCCTAACCGCTATGTCAAGACGCTACGGGCCGGCGGCATCGCTGTTTCGGCGTTCCATACCACCCAGGGCCGGAGAAACCGCTTCCAGTTGAATTTCCGCAACCACCGCAAAATCGTGGTAGTGGATGGCCAAATCGCCTTCGTCGGCGGGCTGAACGTGGGCGATGAATATCTGGGGCGCGGCCCGCTCGGTCATTGGCGCGACACCCATCTGCAAATCGAGGGGCCGGCGGCGCAGGCGCTGCAAGCGGTGTTTGTCAAGGACTGGTACTGGGCGACCCGGGAAGCGCCCAGCGTAGACTGGCAGCCGGCCATCGCGGTGGACCGCAATCAAACCGTGCTGATTTATCCCACCGGGCCGGCAGATTTTCTGGAGTGCTGTTCGCTGTTCTTTCATCAGGCGATAGCCGGGGCGCGGCGGCGGCTGTGGATCGCCAGCCCCTATTTCGTCCCCGATCCGCCGGTGTTTGCCGCCTTGCAACTGGCGGCGCTGCGCGGAGTAGATGTCCGTATTCTGCTGCCGGTCAAACCGGACCATAAGTTGGTTTACCTGGCTTCGTTTTCATTCCTGGAGGCGGCGGAGAAAACCGGTATCCAGATTTACCGCTATCAGGACGGTTTTCTGCATCAAAAAGTCGTGCTGGTCGATGACGATATTGCGGCGGTCGGCACCGCGAATCTGGATAATCGCTCGCTGCGGCTCAACTTTGAAGTGATGGCGGTGGTAGTCGATCCGCCCTTCGCCGGTCAGGTTGCTGCGATGCTGGAGCGCGATTTCCAGCAGGCCGAACTCACCTCCGGTACCGACTTGCGGGAGCGAAGCCAGACATTTCGCTGGGCGGTACGAGCGGCGCGACTGTTCGATCCGATTTTGTGACTACGGGAAAATCTGATGAAATTCCAAACGGCAGGATTGCTGGCGGCGCTGGCCAGCGGCGGGTGCGCGCTGGGCTTTGCGAACGATCCGCAATTCCAGAACTGGCTGTCCCAGGCGGAAGCGTACTGCGGTCCACGCTATGGCGCATTGCCCTTTGCGACGCCGCAAGACCGCGCCCAGTTCGAGAACATGAGCTATCAGGCCTATTACCACGACCTGCCCAAGGAAATTTACGCAGACCGCCTGAAAATTCTCTATTCTGATCGGGGCTTGGCGGTGGATTGTCTGGCGACCGCCTTGCCAAGGCGTTGAATTAAAATGCCGTTGAATTGCAACAAATTCAACCCGTATCCCTGCTGGATTCGCACTGGAGAATCACCTTATGAGCAACACCTTTGTCGCAGTCGCTTACGATGATATGTACACCGCCCAGGAAGTCAGGCTGCGGCTGTTGCGGATGCAGAAAGAATATCTGCTGGATCTGGAGGACGCCGTTGTTGCGGTTCGTGACGAGAAGGGCAAAGTCAAGCTGCATCAAATTCACAACATGACCGCCGCCGGCGCCGTGTCCGGCAGTTTCTGGGGTCTGCTGATTGGGCTGATTTTCATGAATCCGCTGCTGGGGCTGGCGGCGGGCGCAGCGGGCGGGGCGCTCGGCGGGGCGCTAACCGACATCGGCATTGACGATAACTTCATGAAAAAACTGGCTGCTGAACTCAAGCCGGGGGCGTCGGTGCTGTTTGTGCTGGTCAAGCACTTTACCCCGGACAAGGTCATGGCGGAACTGGAAGGAACCGGTGGCCGGTTGCTCAAAACCTCGCTATCCCACGAGGACGAAGCGGCGCTGCAAGCGGTGCTGGATGCGGTTAAACCGCAAGCCGCCAGTCTGGAAAAGCCGGCCTGAACAGCCGGTGCGGCAAAATGCGGCGATTTGGCTTACACTGGTCATTGCTGGCGACGTTCAGCAGCCCGTGTCGCTGTTGCATCAATATCGAATCTTGATGTCCGCGCCATGGATTGAGATCTCGGTTGTTTTGTCCCTTATGGCGCAGGTTTTTTCGAGTGGAATAACGAGCCAATGAATATTTATGTCGGTAATCTGTCGTACCAGGCCAAGGATGAAGACTTGCGCGAGGCTTTCGAAGCGCATGGCGAGGTTGCTTCCGCCGCCGTAATCAAGGATCGGTTCACGGGCGAAGCCAAGGGATTCGGGTTCGTTGAGATGCCCAAGCAGGCTGAGGCGGAAGCCGCGATCAAGGCGCTGAATGGCACGCAGATGAAAGGCCGGCCGCTGACCGTAAACATGGCCCGGCCCAAGAAAGAAGGCGGGGATCGCGGCGGTAGTCGCCGGCGGTTCTGATTGTTTCCGACTCTCCTTCTGTAACCCGGTCGGGCGCATTAGTCCTGCTCGCGCCCGACCGTTCCCCGCTTTGCAATGAGCGAACCCGCTGATTGAACGAGGTTTGCCATGTCTGACTGTGATTCTGGCGACCGGCTGCTGACCTTGGGCGAAGCCTTGGCCGTCGCGCTGAAGACGGTTTCTCCCCTCCGCGAAATCGAAACGGCATCGCTGGCCGCTGCCGATGGCCGGGTGCTGGCCGCTGACCTGATGGCCCGGCTGGATTCGCCACTCCACGACAATTCGGCGATGGACGGCTTTGCGCTGCATCTGGCCGATGTATCGCTCAGCCAGCCCGTCCGGTTGCCGGTGATCGGGCAGGCGCTGGCGGGTCATCCGTATCCGCATCCGGTCCCGCACGGCGCAACGGTGCGGATCACGACCGGCGGCTGGACGCCCGTTGGCCCGGACGCCGTCATTATGCAGGAGCAGTGTCGGATCGCCCCGGACGAACGCTGGATCGAGGTTGCCCCGAACGTCGCCACCAAGCTCAAATCCGGCGAAAACATCCGGCGGCGCGGCGAAGATGTTCATGCGGGAACCGTGCTGTTGCGGGGCGGATTGCGATTGCGTCCCCAGGATATAGCGCTGGTGGCCGGGCAGGGCATCGCCGCGTTGCCCGTGATCCGCCGGTTGCGGGTGGCGGTAGCGTCCACCGGCGACGAATTGTGTGAACCCGGCGTTGATCTCGCATCGGGGGCTATTTACGAGTCGAACCGGCAGATCCTGCTGGGTCTGGTGCAGCGCTTGGGGTGCGTGGTGACCGATTTGGGCATCCTGCGCGACGAACGGGCGATTCTGCTGCCGGCGCTGCGCGAGGCGGCAACGAGCCACGAGGTCTTGCTGACTTCGGGCGGGGTATCGGTCGGTACGGCGGATCTGGTCAAAGACATCATCGCTGAACTGGGAGCGATCGATTTCTGGCGGTTGGCGATCAAACCGGGTAAGCCGGTGGCATTCGGGCGGATTGAGAACTGTCTGACCATCGGCCTGCCGGGCAATCCGGTGTCGGTGATGGTGACGTTTCTCATGTTTGCCCGGCCGCTGTTGCTGAAAATGATGGGCGCGGCCCCGGTCGAGCCGACGCGGTGGCGAGTGGGAGCAGATTTTGCGTTCCGCCGCAAACCGGGCCGGCGCGAATGGCTGCGGGCACGGCTGCGGTTTGATCCTGACCGGGGGCCGCTGGCGGAGGTTTACCGCACTCACAGTTCTGGAGCGCTGTCGTCGCTGGTCTGGGCTGATGGGCTGGTGGAATTGCCGGAAGACTGCGTCGGGATTGCGCCGGGCAATCCGGTGGATTATCTGCCATTCAGCGGGCTGGGCGTGGCATAACCGGCGGCATCAGCCAAACCCGCCGCCGGCGTCACGTCACCCATTCTTGAGATGGCCGATGTACTGCACCTGGTGAGAACCGGGGATGTCGCTGGGATTGCTGATCGTCGCCGGTTTGAAAGTAATCGGCGCGTTGGCTTGCTCGAAAGCCCGCAGCACCAGTTCCGAGCAGAAAAACGACGATTCCGGGGAAATGGTGTTGATCAGTTCGCCAACGTCCTGGATAACACCCAGCGGAATGGAAATCAGACGCATCAAAAAACCGCCAGCGGTGTATTTGGATGCGCCCGCCACACCCGCATAGTCATAGCTTTTTCCGACTTGGGCGGAAACGTAGCGGATGACCAGACCGGCCTGGCCAGCCGTCAGGTTCTTACGCCGGTACACCACCGCCAGCGTGTCGTCGCTGAGGGCGGATTCGAGGGTCTGCCGGACGACGCCTTCGCCAATGGCTTCAATGATTTTACCGTCGCCGATATACAGGGCGGCGTGGCTGTATCGGGATTGCGATCCGGTCCGAATCACTGCCGAGGCCGCGCCGGATCCCGTTGAAACGATGATATCGGCAGACTGCATATTCGCCTGGGTGATTTGTGCCATGACAACCTCCTTGATTCAGGGATAATGGTTATTTTCCGGTCCAGCAATACCAATCAATGGCTTTTGCCAAAATGGGCTTGCTGCTGCGAATCCGCAGTTCAGTGAACCGGCGATTTTTCAGGAAGCCAGCGCCCTCTTCCGGATCATCCAGAGTAAATCCAGTAAAGGGGCCAATACTGGTTGGAATCAGCGTAAATCGTTGACCGCTCTGATCGAGCAACTCGACGTTGATCACGATAGACGATCCATCCTGCAACATCAGTCCTTCCGGTTTTGCCCAATCGTTGACGCCAGGTAGTTTTATCCGGATTTTCTGACCCACTCGCTGAACTTCCAGGGGCGGTGCTAGAGGGAAAACCGTCCATTCCGGGCCGAGCGGCACTGCTTCGGCAATGGTGCGAACCACGGCGTTATCAATCCCGCCAAATCCCAGCAACCAGACCGACGAGAGCGCAAGCAACCGCTTGCCATGCTTGATTAGGGACATATCGTCTACTCCATGAAGAGGGGGCAATCGATGAATCGGTGAACCGCCCCCAGCGCGGCGTTTTTCATCGCATCAACTATAGCTGCTGGCCGGAAAGAGTAGAACGGTTATCCTGACCGTCGGCCAATCAAAATACCCGCTATCCTTATCGGGACTTTGCTGACTACGGTAGCGCTGCCATGCCCACCCCCGATCCGAACTCCAGCTCCAACGCCACACCCCAACCCGCCTGGCGCAGAATCGCCAGCCAGTCACCCCTGCCGGGTAACCTGGGACGATTGAGCGGCCTGTTCCTCAGCCTCGGCTTGCTGTTCTGCCTGGGTATTTTTTTCTGGTTTTTCTGCCGCATCGAACCCGGCTCCGGTGAAATCGCGGTGCTGATTCACAAGACCGGCAACGACCTGCCGCCCGGTGCGATCATCGCCACTGATCCAGAACAGAAAGGCATCCAGTTCGCGGTGCTGTCGGAAGGGCGCTACTTCCGCAATCCCTACGCCTGGGGCTGGATAATCGCCAAAATCACCGACATTCCCGCCGGCAAGCTCGGCGTTCTGACCCGGGTCTACGGCCAGGAACCACCGCCCGGTCAGATCATGGTCGAAGGTGATTGCAATCAGGCCAGCCCCGGCGACCAGAAAGGCGTCATCGCCACGGTGCTGCGGCCCGGCAAATACCGGATCAATCCTTACGCCTGCCAGCTTGAACGGTTCGACGCCATCGCCATTCGTCCCGGCGCGGTGGGCGTCGTGACCTCGCTGGTCGGCAAGGATGTACTGTCCGGCGATTTGCCGCCCGCCGCCCGCAATACCTATCTGGTGGGCGAAGACCTGAAAGGGGTGGTAGCGCGAACCCTCGATCCCGGCGTCTACTATCTCAATCCCTATGTTTACAACGTGGTGGAAGTGACCCTGCAAAGCCAGCGCTTCGTGCTGGGCGGCGCGGACGCCATCAACTTTCTGAGCATGGACGGCTTCAACGTCGATATCGAGGGCACTATTGAATTTGGCATCGAGCGCAATCGGGCAGCGCTGCTGACCCATCAAGTCGGCGACATGGACGATGTGCTGAAAAAGCTGATCCTGCCCCAGGCGCGGGGTTTCAGCCGGATCGAGGGCAGCAAGTATCCGGCCGTCAACTTCATCGTCGGCGAAACCCGCCAGAAATTTCAGGACAACCTGGAGCAACACCTGCGGGAGAAAGCCGGGCAGTGGGGCGTGGCGATCAAATCGGTGCTGATCCGCAACATCGTCACCCCCGACGCCATTTCCAGCGTGATCCGCGACCGCGAGGTGAGCGTGCAGAACGCCCGCAAATTTGAACAGCAGATCGAACAGGCCCGCTCGCTGGCGGAACTGACCCGCCAGGAAATGCTGGCGCTACAGAATCAGGAAAAGGTCGCGGCGGAAACCAGCCGGATTCAGGCGGTGATCCGGGCCGAGCAGGATTTGGCGGTAAAAATGACCGCCGCCAACCGCGAACTGGAAGTCGCCCGGCTGGAAAACCAGGCGGCCGTCGCTCAGGCTGAGGCGATTCTGGCCAAGGCTCAGGCCGAACGCGACGTGATCGCGCTGAACAACAAGGCTCAGGCTGACGTGATCGCCTCGCAAACCCGGGCCTTCAAAACCGGCCTGAATCTGGCCCGCTACGCCTTCTATCAAAAAATCGGCCCGCGCATCGTTTCGCTGCTCGGCAACGATACCCCGGACAGCTTCGGCGGGCTGTTCCAACCTTATCTGTCAAAGGAGGCCCGGCCATGAACAAGGTCAAGTGGACCGTCGGCGCAATAGCAGCGCTCGCAGTAACCGGGTTCATCTGGCAATGGGGATTCTGCCGGTTCTACGTCGATCCCGGCTTCATGGCGATCCTGACCGCCAAAACCGGTGAGACGCTGCCGCCCGGCCAAATCCTCGCCCAGCCCGGCCAGAAGGGCATCGAAGAACAACCGCTCGGTGAAGGCCGGCATTTCCGCGATCCGCTGTTCTACAGCTATAAAATCATGCCGGTGATCGTCATTCCTACCGGCAAGGTCGGCATTGTCACCTCCAAGGTTGGCACCGAACTGCCGCCCGGCGAGTTTCTGGCGGAACCCGGCCAGAAAGGGATTTGGCGGCGCGTCCTCGGTCCCGGTAAGCACCGCTTGAATCCCTATGGTTATCAGGTTGATATTGACGACGCAGTCAGCATCCCGGTCGGTTACGTCGGGGTCACGACCAGCCTGTCGGGGCAACAGACCACGCCCGGCGCGTTTGCCGGTCCCGGTGAAAAGGGGGTGCGGCAGGACATCCTGCAACCCGGGCTGTACTACATCAATCCAAAGGCGCTGCAAGTCGATTTGCTGGAAATCGGCGTCAATCAGGTCTCGCTGCTCGGCAAGACCGGCGGTGAAGTGATCACCAAGACCCAGATGGCCTCGCAAAATGCGCCGATGCAGGGTTTGCAGCAGCGGGCGCTGGCCGAGCAGAAGGAAAAACGGCTGGATTATCTGGCGCAACAACGCAGTCAGGAACCGGCGGCGGAGTCTTCCAGTTCCGGCCTGGCCAGCAGCGGCGGCAGTCTGCGCAAAGCCGCGCCGAGCGGTAAACCGGCCGCGCCCACTACGGCTCCCGCAAGTCCGGCCAAACCGACGCCCCCTGATTTCAGCAATCTGCTCAGCCTGAACCAGTTTGTCGAATTTCCGTCCCGTGACGGCTTCGAGATCAGCCTGGACATGACGGTGGAATTTGAATTTCTGCCGGGACACATCGCCTGGATTTACCAGAGCTACGGCGACCTGCCGGCAGTGGTGGACAAGATCATCATGCCGCAAATCCTCTCGGTCTCGCGGCTGAAAGGCTCCGCCTACCGGGCCAAGGATTTCATTGTCGGCGAGGGCCGCGAGAAGTTTCAGAACGATCTGACCGAGGCGTTGGCCCGGACCATCGAGGAAAAGCGCATCGTCGTGCATGATGCCCTGATTCGCCACGTCAATGTCCCGATGCAGATTCTTGACCCGATTCAGCAGGCCAGCATTGCGGTCGAGCAGGATTTGACCAACAAGGAAAAGCAGAACACCGCCCGCAAACAGGCCGAACTCAACACCGAGCTAGGGCTGGTCGAACAGCGCCGCCGGCAGGTGGCTCAGGAAACCGAGAAGCTCAAAGCGGAAATTCAGGCCGATCAGGAAAAGCAGGTCGCCCAGCTTCACGCCGAAGCGGTGCGGCAGGCGGCAGAAATCGAAAAACAGACTGCCCTGGTTCGCGCCGACAAGACCCGTACCCTCGGTCAGGCGCAAGCCACCACGATTACGCTGGTGGAGGGGGAAAAAGCGCGAGGTTTTGAACTCAAGGCGGCGGCGTTCGGCGATCCCACCGCGTTGACCCTGTGGGAGTTCGCCCAGAACCTGAATCCTGAGGTGCGCGTGACGATTCTGCACGCCGGGCCGGGAACCCTGTGGACGGATCTGGAAAAGGCGACGCTGGGCGAGCTGGGCGGAGCGGCGGTGCTGAATCGGGGCCGACCGTAGCCCGATGGGGCCAATGATGTCACATGGCTTAATTTCACCCACCGCCCTCATCAGGCCAGAATATGAATCTCAATTCCGACCAAGTGGTGGCCTTGGCTCCCGATCCAGCCTCGGCCAAAGCCGGACGCGGGCTGGTTCACCCCGCGAAATGGCCGACCCTGGGCCAGTCGGAGATCATGGTCTGGGGCGAGTGCCAAGGCAGCGGCAGCAAGCCCTATCAGGTCTCCGTCGATCTCGATGGACTGGCGTTCAAATGCACCTGCCCCAGTCGCAAGTTTCCCTGCAAGCATGGTTTGGGATTGCTGTTGCTGGCGGTGGAGCAGCCTGACACCGTCAAAACTGGCGATCCGCCGCCGTGGGCCGCCAATTGGTTTGCGGCGCGGCGCGACAAAGCGGAAAAGAAAACCGCCGCCAGTGCCGGCAAAGCCGCAACGCCGGACAGTCCGGCGGATGCTGAAGCGGCAGCGAAGCGGGCGGCCAAACGGTTGGCGAAAATGCGCGAAGGCGGCGCGGAACTCGCCTTGTGGCTGGTCGATCAAGTGCGGCATGGTCTGGCAACCTGGCCCCAGCAACCACCCGCCTATTTCGCCGGGGTCGCGGCGCGAATGGTGGATGCCCAAGTACCGGGGCTGGCTAACGAAATTCTTCGCCTGGAAACATTACTTCGTTCCGGCGACGGCTGGTTACAACGGGTCCTCGGTCAACTGGGCCGGTTGCGGCTGCTGACCGAGGGCTTGATCCGTTTCGACACCCTGCCCGCGCCAGCACAAGCTGATCTCCGCGCCTGGCTGGGCTGGCCGGTGGACAAGGAAGAAGTTCTGGTGACTACGCCGCCGGTTACTGGCCACTGGAGCATCGTGGGGCAGGTTCTCACCGAGCGCGACCGGCTTTGGGAGCGCCGCACCTGGCTGTTGGGCCGGGATTCGGTCAAGCCCGCGTTGCTTCTCGATTTTATGCACGGCCAGCGCAATTTCCCGATCCCGCTGGCGGTTGGGAGCCGGATTCATGCCGCGCTGGCCTTTTACCCGGCGGCCTGGCCACAACGGGCGTTATTGCTCGACCCGCCGACCCAAGCCGAACCCTTGCGTGAACCGTTTCCGGCACTGGCTGACTTTGACGCGGCGCTGACGGATCGGGCGGCGGCATTGGCGGCGAATCCGTGGTTGCTCACCACTCCATTTGCAATAGCCGGAGTCATTCCAGTGCGCCGGGGGAATGGCTGGCGATTGCGCGACGCCTCGGGCGCGGAACTGCTGCTGACGATGCCAGACCCGGAGGCTTGGGCGTTGTTGGCGCTCTCCGGTGGACAGCCGATCCGGGTTTTTGGCGAATGGACCGGCAATGACCTGCGGGTCTTGAGCGGCTGGACTGATCGCTTTCACGGCTTTTTAACCACGCTATAGGACTCCGGGATGAACGGGCGAAGCTGAAAAAGATGGATTTCAGCCGCGAGCAGCGCAATCTGGTCGGGTTCGCCTGGGAGCGGGGATAGCCTTGCCAACGCAACATTTTGCCTATCTTTACGGCAAACAGCCGGGTTATGCGGGCGGCGAACAGTAGAGTGGCGTCGCGATGGGAAAAGCGTGGTGGAATTTCTCGTCGGTAGGTTCGGGAGAATGCTTACAGGGTGGACATTGCCCACCCTGCCCGGCTTGCCCTTGCGCGATTCCAAGGATCAATCTGGATTGGCGCAACTCGTGGCGAACCCATACGGACTTGGATTGCCCGGCGGACTCGCTGCTGCATCCGATAACTTGCTAGCCAGAATCGGCAAGATAAACTGGGCGGTATCGGTCGCTTCGGAACCCGTCACACTCGCCCGCGCTGCCAGTTCCGCCCGCACCCAGTTGGAATACTCCTGGGCATAGACCACATTGAAGAACGCAAAACCGCTGGCGTTGGTCGTCAGAGTCGTTGCCGAAACCGTCGCCCGATTACCCGGATCCAGCCGGCCATTCCCATTAAAATCCTCGCCCGGATCAAGAATGCCGTTCTGGTTGAGATCTTCGTTCAGGCAACTCGCCATGATGACCTGAGACCACGGCGGCTTCGCCCCCACAGTCATTTGCCAATAACCCTTGAAGTAGGCCGCGAACCCGGTCGAAGCCGCTACTGGCACGATACTTAAGTTCACTACGGTATTCGTGACCGGCAACCCTACCCTATCAGTGATCAGCACGTTATAGGGCAACGCGAACATGGTCGGATTTGGCTCCAGGATAGAGTTGCCCGTCCCTAAGGTAATGAACAGTGCCTGTTGATCGACCGTTAGCGTCACCGTTCCCGTTACCGGAAAACCAGCCACCGCTGCATCTACTGTAACTCCATTGAGTGCGCTGGCAGTAGAGCTGGCGGTATACACCGTACTGGCTTGGCCGGACTGATCAGTGACTACCGAACCCGAACTGATCGCGCCACCGGTCACATCGGTCAGGGTAAAGTTGACCGTCACGCCCTTAACCAGGTTGGAGTTCATATCCCGAACCGTCGCGGTAATCACACTCTTCTGACTAGCGATCGGTGGCACATTCACGCTGATCGTGGATGGACTCGCCTGTAAGGTCATTTGCGTCGGGGTGGTCGCCACGAAGTTGACCTGCACCTGGGTCTGGATCGGCAGTCCCGAGGTGTCGGTAGTCTTGGCCGTGATCACCGCCGGCCCAGCATTATCCGAACTGATCATGGTCGCTGCCTCACCTCTTGCATTAGTCACCGCTGCTGTCATAACCAGCGTCCCACGGGTGGTCTCGAACGTCACCGTCTTGCCGGCGATCCCAACTCCATTACTGGTCAGTTTCACCGTCAAGGTTTGCGGCGGTGTTACCCGAGGCGGCGTGCAGTTGGTGGCGATCAGGCATACATCCGGTGGGTAACCGGTGGCTTGTGGATTGGGAACAGTGAAGACGAAGTTGTCGGTCGTCACGCTCAGCGGGTGCGTACCCGTAGCGCCCAGCGCACTGGCCACGATATTGCCCGACACATTGGCCGTCACTTCCACCGTCGCCTGACCCGCCGCGTTGGTCACCGGATTGGGCGGATTCACCGCATTCTCCACCGGATTGGAAGTGACGGTCAGGGTTTGCCCACCAATCCCCGCTCCCGCCGAGTCATTCAGGGTAAAGGTAATCTCCACCTCGCTGCCAATGACCGCCGAGTTCGCCCCGGAACTGGAGATAGTCGTACCCACCGCCGGCACCACTATCGTCCCCTGCTTGACCGGGTTGCCGGCGCTGGCCGTCACTGTGATGTTACGATTACTCTTGTCGCCCGGCGAAGTCAAAATCGCGGTCGCGGTACCCGTCTCATCGGTCACCGTCCGAACCACTTGGATCGTGCCATTATTGCTGGCGCTGAAGGTCACCGTAATGCCCTTCAACAACACATTGTTGGTATTCCGGACAACAGCAGTCAGGTTGACCGGGACCAGTCCGGCAGTTGCCAACTGCGGGGGATTAGCCAACAGCGCCACGCTGCCAACATTGCCGGTTCCGCCTTGGGAAAAACTGGCAGTGATCAGCTTGCTGGCGGTCATGGACACAGTGCATTGCTGGGGAAAACTAGGATTTGCAATACATCCGCTCCAACCACTAAAACTGAACCCGATGGCAGGAATAGCAATGAGATTGACCGGGGTATTGCGGTTATAGGGTTCCGTGCAATCTGCGCCACAGAAGATGCCAGCAGGGCTACTGACGACCAGACCGACGCCAGCTTTGCGAACGGTCAGTACCGGACGGTTGAAAGTAGCGGTGACCACCTTGGCGGTGTTCAGCGCGACCGTGCATTGGCGGGGATTCGCCGTAACCGGGGTGCAGTTGCTCCACTTGACGAATGTGGAGCTGGTTGCCGGCGTGGCGGTCAGGGTGACGGTGGCGCCGGTGGTGAAATAGGCCACGCTGGATGGGCAGGTGGTGGTGCAATTGATGCCGGTGGGGGAACTGACGACTGTCCCCAAGCCATCGCCACTCTTGTAGAGAGAGAGGGCAGTCTTGCCCGTGGCGGTGGCGTTGAACCGGGCGACCAATGAGCGGGAGGCGCTCATCGTGACCCGGCATAGCTGAGGCGTAGGAGTCGATGCGCAACCCATCCAACCGGCAAAGATGGAACCGACAGCAGGGGTAGCGGTGAGGGTAACTACAGCGTTGAGGTTGTAGGCTTGGGTGCAGTCCAAGCCGCAATTGATGCCGGGACCGTTGATTACGCCCGCACCATTGCCGGTTTTGTCAACGGTAAGAACCGGTGTCAATGTGGTAGCTGCTCCCGCTGATAAACTAGCAAGTAGCATAAAAATCAATATGATTAGTGAAGACGAGGGTGAGCGTAGCATTATTAATCCTTTTTATTTGAGCGGAACGATGACACTCATGATAATCCAGAAAATGCATTCTCGGAAATAACTTAATGTCTATATAGCGATCCGGTTCAAGTTGTGGAAAAGGGAAAAATCCCCCCGCTGCTAACGCAGCTTTCCCCCTTTGCAAAAGGGGGGTCAGGGAGGATTTTTCTGCCGGATGCGACCACAACTCGTTCAGGAAACCTATATGCACCAACGCATCTGATTCTCTTCTTGAACCACTTGCGTCTGAATAGAACCTGGGGCACGATTGGTGATCACTCATTCAATGCCGCCGTTTGTAGCGACTATCTTGAAAAGCTGCACTTTAAACGGAACCTTCTTGAGTTTGATGGTGATTCCTTGCTGAAGTTGTTCAGGGGTCCATTCAATCTTTTGCAAATGAATATACCCTTGCTCTTTACTTAGACTAACGAGGCGATTCTCTTTCAAAGTCATCACAAAAAACTTGTCAATTCTATAAATATACTTGAGATTTTCCGAACCAGCATACCAACTGTCGAATAAGATTGTTTGCGCTTGAATACCTTTTTCTTCGAAAGCCTGACGAAGCATTTCTTGGAAATGGTCGTTTTTAGTTTTCTCATCAGCGCTGGGGTCGTACACCCGAAAATCTAGCGAATGATAGTCTTTTTGATGTGCATGAACCAGATTTACAATCCCAATACCTTTAATTAAACTGTGCGTGTTCCCACTATATTGAAGTTTCACCATTTCAATTTTTTTGGAATAGTTTTTATCCTGAACACTGTCGTCTAAAATGAGATAGGATTCACTACTATTATTAATCAGTGGTTTAGCGAATTCCCACAGCGTATGTGCGGTATGCTTTTCACGCTGCAAATAATCATTAATGGCATCATGGCTGACGTTCTCCAAATGAGCCGCCAGATTCGTACAAGTATAGTTAATCGGAGTACTGATTACGTACTCAACATACTGTTGCTTTGTGATTGTCATTCGGTCATTATATCAGATCATAAGGGGTGCGCAACCCTAAGCGAAAGTCCTAACTAAATGCTATTTTGGGGTTATTCTCGTTCCCTTGTTCCCTTGCTCCACAAATACTGCTGTCGAGGATCGCGTCATGAGCATCAAAAAGATAGCTCTAAGTTTTTCACTGATTTTATTCACTATTTTCAGCCTACCTACCTATGCAGCGATCTTCACTGTCACCAACGTCAACGATAGAGGCGCGGGTTCTCTCAGAGCGGCGATCCGCAGCGCCAATGCTGCCGGGGGCAGCAACACCATCACTTTTCAGAGCAGCCTGACCGGGACGATGACTCTGACCAGCGGACAGCTCACCATCAGCAATAATCTGACCGTCCATGGTCCTGCAGGATTGCTGGCGATCAGCGGCAACCACGTCTCGCGCGTTTTCGATATTGCGGCGGGGATAACCGTTACTCTCGACCAGCTGACACTCAAGGATGGTTACCATCCTACGCATGGCGGCGGCATCTACAACGCTGGGACGCTGACCATCACCGACTGTGTGCTCACGGGCAACACGGCTGGAACCCTCCGGAGTGGCGGCGTAGGCGGCGCGATTGCTAACAAGGGGACGCTGACTATCGCCAGCAGCGCCTTGTCCGGAAATCTGGCGACCTACGGCGGTTGCATTGATAACAGCAAAAACCCGCCTGCCGCTTTGACGATCACCAACAGCACCCTGTCGAACAATGTTGCTTACGATGGGAGCTGTATTTACAACGCCAGTGGACTGGCCGTAACCATCGCCCATAGCACCCTGTCCGGTAATACGGCGGGACGGGAGGGGGCGGGGATTTACAATGCGGAATCAGCGGGTTCGCTCACGGTGCGCAGCAGCGTGCTGTTTGATAACACGGCTACGGCAAGCGGCGGCGGCATCTACAACCGCGGTGGGCTGGTGGTTATCAACAGCACTTTATCCGGCAATACAGCGACGACTCATGACGGTGGCGCACTGTGGTCTGGCCGCGGCTCCCGGCTGACGGTCAGTCAAAGCACGGTGTCCGATAATGCCGCAGGGTTCAGCGGCGGCGGTCTCTGGTTGGATGGCGCCCAGACCACTCTCAGCAATAGTCTGGTGTCCGGCAATACCGCTCCACTGGGTCAGGAAATTCGACAGGACGCTTCAACAACCAGCGGTGCGTTCAACTCCCAAGGGCATAACCTGTTCGGCGAGCATGGCGCGGCGGGGGTTGATGGCGTCACCTTGTCAGCCAGTGACCTGATCCTGGCCGGCACAGCCAGTACCGCCATCGGCCCTTTGGCCAACAATGGCGGGACGACGCTGACGCATCTGCCGGTCGCTGGCAGTCCAGCTCTCCACGCCGGCGATAATGGATTCATTACTACTACCGACGATCCAACCGACCAGCGCGGCGCGGGTTTTCCTCGCGTTGTGGGCAGCGCAGTGGACATCGGGGCGGTGGAAAGCCCGATCAGCAGCGGCGCAACCACTGACGACCTGCCCACGGCCACCACCGGTAATGGTTCTGGTTCCGATGCCGTCAATGGCGAGGGCAGTCACGCCGCCGGCGCGACCGACAACCTGACCGCCAGTGACGCAGACCATTCCGCCGAAAGCGCAACGGTCACTCAGACCACCGCCACCCTGAATGCGGCTGCCACTGCTACGACCCGGTTCGTCCGTGGCGTCGACGACGGCCTGCGGACCTACGCGATCATTGAGCGCAACGGGGTCGAGTTTCGCACCGATGAGATGGGCGCCGCATTCAACAAGGGGCTTTGGAATGCGATGAGCGCCGCTGACCGCAAAGCGCTGGTCAACACATACGGATGGCAAATCAATCGCCGGCGCAGCCAATTCGGTGTCGATGGGAGCAACGCCATCGCCGACTGGATCAATGCCGAGCAAGGCTGGACAGCGGCGGCTGAAGCGCTTAAGCAGCGGCATGCCAACAAGAAATTTCCGGAACTCGCGATCGTCTTCGGCCCGGGAACTACTCTCGAGATCCCCGGTTTTTACTGCGCGAATCCCGAGATTATCAAGTCGGCTGACTTTAAAGAGGCGGCGCGCCTTGCCGAGGAGCTGCAGGCTGACTACGTCGTCGGCAAGGAGGTCTACACGATGTTGGTTAACGCAAACTGGGAACAGGTCGCGGTCGCGGTTAAGACCCTCTCAGAGCCGTTGATCAAAATAATCGTCGATAATTTCATTACCGGTTTTATTACTAATGGCTCATCGAAAGTCAGTGAACTGCTGGTTACTGCCATGCAATTCCGGGATGACCTTAAGGATTTTATTACCGGACGGCTCAGTTCCGTTTCGAAACCGCCAACGCCAGTCGAGATAATCGCACGGCTAGAGAAATACATCGGGGAAATGGAGCAGACCGCCGAGACCGCCCGCGTCCGCGTTCTTGACAAGAAGTCCCGGCTACAGGCGTTGGCGACCAAGCTGAATGAGGCTTGCCAAACGCTGACCAGTAATAAAAAGATCGCCGCCACGACAGTGCGGGGCGATATGCAGGCCCGTGCGGCGCAGACGCCAGCGGCGGCTAACCTCACGCCCTTCCAGCCGCGCAATCCCGATGGGACCGCGGAAGAACAGCAAGCTGATATCAAGCTTCAGGCCGAGGACTTCGTCAGTAGCCTCCGGGTGACGAAAGTGAAGGTTGCCGACGACAAGAACGCAGCAATCGCGGAGCTTTCCTCAACCTATGGTCCGTACCTAGTCCCCCCTAACGATCATTACGATGCAAAAAAGTATTTGGCTGATGTCTCGGACGGCTTCGAACGCCCCTACTTCGAGGTGAATGACCGCATTGAAGATGTCGAGGCGTGGCGGACCGCAATCCCGGCGCTCGTGAAGACCTGGGAGACGAACCGAAGCAACATCGCCAACGCTGCGCCGGACACGACAACGGTCCTCGACACCATGCTCCCGCGAATCGACGACATCCACGCCAAGCTGCTCTGGATTGATCAATACCAGGGCCTGCTCGGATATCAGCCAAGCGTCGCGTTCGACCTGCCGTCGCTGCGCAACTTTGACCCGGCAATCGGCATCGCTGCATCACCCGACCGGACGGTTGAGGCACTCGCCAACGAACTGGTCGCTGCGGCAGAAACAGCGACCCAAATTCAGTCAGGACTTCCCTCCGGCATCGACAAGCGGAAGCAGTGGATGCAAGCCGAGGCGGCGCGTTACCAGTCGCTGCGCTTCAATTTTGAGAATAGCCTCAGCTTCGTCATTGCGGCCCTGAAACAGCTCGACCGGCTCCACGCCGGGCCGACGTTCAAGCGGGCGGCTTATCCTTCCGTCTGCTATGGCAATGTCTGCCTCTATCGCTACAGCGTCGATATCGCGGGACTCCGGGCGGCCATCGCGGCGAAGCCGACTCGCGGCGCGCGTGAAGCCGCACGGGCCAGCGTGTTTAACGACCTGATCGAACTCCGTGCGCAGGAAGATGCGCTGCTGCACCGGCTTGAAATTGCCCAGGGTTCCCACCTGAATGACTCAGCGGAGATCAGCCAGTTCTTTACAGCGGTGGCGAACCGCTTCGACCTGTGGCTCTCGCAAGAAGCCCTCTGTGCCGAGTTTGCGAAATACACGTCGGTCACATCGATGAAGACCCACTACGACCTCTGGCACGACCTCGTTCCCAACATTACTTATTACTATACCTGACCGCGGTACAAGTTTAGATTTTTTCTAGCCGGGCTGATAGAATTGACCCTGCCTTCAACCCCTGACAGAGGAAACCATCATGGTTCAGCTGGAATTCACGGTCGAGGAACAGCACCAACTCCACTACGAA
>CAIRMO010000002.1 GCA_903879705.1 uncultured Candidatus Competibacteraceae bacterium
ATTAATGTTGCGGAGAATTTTTAAAGAACGCGCTAAAAAACTAGCCGAAAGTGCTAAGAAGTTAGCTGAAAGCATAGCATTATTACCAGCAACTGCTTCTGTAGAAGCTTAGGAGAAAAGAGTTTTTCGACAGTCTCTTAATCGTCGCTATTCCTTCATCTGCAATAACGCCAGCAATCCTTGCAGCAATTGCATGGGTGTGGGCGGACAGCCGGGAATATGCAAATCCACTGGAATCACGGCTGAAATACCGCCGATACAGGCATAACTGCCGGCAAAAACCCCGCCATCCCGCCCGCAATCGCCAACAGCCACCACCCATTTCGGATCCGGCGTAGCCGCATAAGTGCGCTCCAGCGCCTCTTTCATATTGGTCGTCACCGGACCCGTCACCAACAACACATCGGCATGGCGCGGCGAAGCGACGATATGAAATCCGAACCGCTCAAGATCGTAAAAAGCGTTATTCAGCGCATGAATTTCCAGTTCGCAACCATTGCAGGAACCCGCATCCACTTCACGAATAGACAGACTGCGCCCCAGTCGGCGCTGGGCAGTCTGATCAACCTTCGTCGCTAATTCAGCCAATGCGGCCTCAGACGGCGCTGGAGCCGGGATCGTCAGTGGCGACCGCAACAGATTTTGCAACAACAACTTGCTACGCATGGCGGGAGAGCCTACAGATCATGGCCCGAATAGGAACCGTTGAATGATTTATTGCAGAGCGGGAAATCAGCAATGATATTGTTTTCAATCGCGGCCTCTAATAGCGGCCACTGAAACCAGGACGGATCGCGGGGATGACAACGCGCCACGGTGTTATCGGCATTCAGCCGCAACCAAACCAGAATATCGCCGCGAAAGCCTTCAGTCAGTGCCATGCCTTCAGTAATTTGACCAGGGCAGTTTAATTCAACGCGCACTGGCCCGGTTGGCAATTGCTGCAAAATTTGATCAATGAGACTCAGGCTTTGTTCTACCTCGCGGATTCGTAGCCAGACGCGAGCATTGACATCGCTGTCGGTCAATAGCGGCGTTTCTAATTGCAACTGGTCATAAGGCGGATAACCGGGCTGACGACGAGCGTCGAAGGCACGACCCCCAGCGCGACCAATTGGCCCACCGCAGCCAAATTGCTTAATCAATGCTGGACGGACAAAACCGGTATTAACCATACGATTCTGGAGTGAAGCCGTGTTGTCATACAAATCCACCAGCGGCGGAAAATCACGGCGAATTTGAGAAAGCAACGCCTGGATCGTTTTGATTCCATTCACCGGCAGATCAGCGACTACTCCGCCGGGAATCACACCATCCATTAACAAGCGATGCCCAAAACAGGCGGCGCTGGCGCGTAAAACCTGTTCGCGCAACACCGCGCAATGGGCCAGCATTAAAGCAAAAGCGGCGTCATTGCAAATCGCGCCAATATCGCCGCAATGATTGGCTAATCGTTCCAATTCAGCCATCAGCGCCCGCAACCAGTGAGCGCGATCCGGGACAGCGGTTTCCGTCGCCGCTTCAACTGCATGCGCAAAAGCCAGCGCATAAGCCACGGTGCTATCGCCGGACACTCGCCCGACCAATCGCGCCGCCTTTTCAATAGCAGCGCCATTCAACAGGCTTTCAATGCCCTTGTGGACATAGCCGAGGCGTTGTTCGAGTCGCACTACCGTTTCGCCATTGGCAGTAAAACGGAAATGACCGGGTTCAATAATCCCAGCATGGACGGGTCCCACTGGAATTTGATGCAGACTTTCGCCTTCCGCAGGTAAAAATCGATACGGCGGTAAAATCCCCATTGGCGCAGTCGCTGCGCCCAGTGGATACCGCACCGGCCAACGACCGTGATCCAGCCACGGGCGATGATCGGGAGCGCCTATCGGCTGCAATCCCACCAGATCAGCCATTGCGCGTTCCAAGCGTTGCGCTGGCGGATGAAGTCGCCCAACCGATGGAAAACGGCTGTCGGGACACGGTAAACTGGCAACCACAAATCCCCCCGACGCTTCACATCTCCCCCCTTGATCAAAGGGGGTTTGAGGGGGATTTATTTCATGCAATGCCAGATGAGCCATTCCAGTCTCACCCCACAACCCTAACATGGTCCAAGCGCCACCGGACAAACCTTCAATCAAGCTATTCCAGGTTTCAACAGTCACCGCGACTCGCGACCACGGGCGATGTTCAAAAATCGGTTGACCGGTACCTAATGCCGCTTGTAAAACGCTAACGCTCATGATTGATTTAACCTTTAACCCAACAACACCGCAACATGCTGAAACCACACGACCAACGGCCCCGGCAACCAGATACCGGCCATCAGCACCAATCCCAAATGAGTCAGCATCGGCAGCAGACTGCTGTGAACCGGGGTATTCGCACCACGCGATTCACCGAACGCCATCCCGTGCAATCGCCAGAGCAAAGTGCCAAAGGCCAGCAGCAATCCCAGCACCAGCAGTAAAGCCAATAATGGCTGTCGGGCAAAGGTCGAGCTCACGATAAGAAACTCACTCATGAACACCCCAAATGGGGGCATTCCGGCAATCGCAACGACGCCCGCCACCAGTCCCCAACCCAGCGCCGGATGAGTCGTAGTCAAACCGCGAATCGTCGAAATTCGCTGGGTGCCTTTCGCTTGCGAGATATGGCCGACGGTGAAGAAAATTGCTGATTTTGTCAGACTGTGCATGGTCATGTGCAGCAATCCGGCGAAATTGGCGAGCGGTCCGCCCATGCCAAAAGCAAAGGTCATAATTCCCATGTGTTCAATTGAGGAATAGGCGAACAGCCGCTTGATATCGCCACGCCGGTAAATCATCAAGGCCGCAAACAGCAATGACGCCAGTCCTACGCCAACCAGCAATGGCCCCGGCGTTAATGCGGCAGGATTGGCGCTCATGAGTATCTTGAACCGCAACACGGCGTAAAGTGCGACATTCAGCAATAAACCAGATAGCACCGCCGAAATCGGAGTAGGCCCTTCGGCATGAGCATCAGGCAGCCAGGCATGAAGTGGCACCAGTCCGGCCTTGGTGCCGTAACCGAGCAGCAAAAAGATAAACGCCAGATTCAGCAAAGCCGGATCAAAGCGGGCGGCGTTTTCCAGCAATTGATCCCAAGCCATAGCCGGCAATCCTTCCCCCATCACCGGCTGTGCGGCCAAATACACCAGAATCGTCCCAAAGAGCGCCAGTGCAATACCCAGACTGCCGAGAATGAAATACTTCCAGGCCGCTTCCAGTGCCGCCTGAGTCCGGTAAATACCGACCATCAGCACTGTAACCAGGGTCGCTAGTTCAATCGCTACCCACATCAGCCCGATATTATTGGCAAGAAAGGCAAGATTCATAGCGAACAATAACGCTTGATACATAGCGTGATAAAAGCGCAGATAATTCGGGGTCAACCGCCCCGTCTCCAATTCATGAGCGATATAACCGGCGCTGAAAACACTGGTAGTAAAACTAACCAGATTGTTCAGCGCAATCAGGTAAATGTTGAAATCATCCACCCGCAGATACAAATTAGCCTCCGGCCGCACCCCAAACAGGGTCACCGCAGCCAGCAACGTGATTAACGCCGCACCGACATTCAAGCGAGCGCCGAGTCGATAGCTGGACAACCCGATCAGCACTAACGCCGCACTGGCCGGAACGACCAGCAGCGCCACTACGGCCACAGAACCGAGAGTGCTCATCGCCGTCGCTCCTCCCGAAACGCATCCATCGCCTGCATATCCACGCTATCAAAGCGTTCCCGAATGCGGAACAGGAAGACGCCAATCACGATCAACGCAATCAGTACCGAGAATGCGATGCTGATTTCTACCGCCAGCGGCATTCCCCGCGCTCCCGCCGCCGCTAACACCAGCCCGTTTTCCAGCGACATAAAGCCAATCACCAGACTGATCGCGTTATGCCGCACCACCATCAGCAATAAACCTAATAACACCACGGCCAGGGCAAAGGCTAAATCTTCCCGCGCCAAGGGATCGGCAGTCGCGGTCACGGGCAGCATCACCAGAATCGCCAACGCCACTAATCCAGTGCCGGCCAGCATATCCCGGCCTACTCCACCCACGACTTCCAGAGTGCGATGAATACCCAAACGCCGGACAATCCGATATAAGGCCGTGGGAATAATGATCGCCTTGAAAACCAGCGCAATGACTGCCGTGACATACAAATGCGGCGCATCCTGAATATGGGCCTGCCAACCAACCGCCAGCGCCAGCACCAGTGAATGCAGGGCGAAGATATTCAGCAGCGCCGACACTCGATCCTGATACAGCAGCAGAAAACTCACGATGACCATGCCGCCAGCCAGCAAGTGAGCAATATCAAAGGCCAAACCGTGCATCACAACCCCCGCGACACGAACAGCAGCAATGCACCGAGCAATCCCAGCATCAGCGCCGCGCCTAAAAATTCATCGACCCGGAAGACCCGCATTTTGGCGATGCTGGTTTCAAACAGCGCCAACAGGAATCCGCCAAATGCCAGTTTAGCCAGATACACCGCAACGCCGAACAGATAAGCTACCAGTCCGGCACCAGCAGTCGCCATTCCCCACGGCGCAAAAATACAGATCAACAGTGACAGATACAGCAGCAATTTAAGCGAGGCCGCCAGTTCAATCAGCGCCAGATGCCGCCCGGAATACTCCAGCACCATCGCTTCATGGACCATCGTCAATTCCAGATGAGTGGCCGGATTGTCGACTGGGACGCGGGCATTTTCGGCAATCGCCACCATCATCAACGCCAGTAGCGCCAAGCCCAGCGACACCCGCAATCCGACCTCAGCAGTCAGCATGAACCGGGCGACCGCGGATAATTCCGTAGTGCCGGCCAGCAGCGACAGGGTGAACACCATCATCAGTATCGCCGGTTCGGCCAGCGAGGCGATCATCATCTCGCGGCTGGAGCCGATCCCGCCAAAACTGGTGCCCACATCCAGCCCGGCCAAGGCCAGAAAAAAGCGGGCGCTACCGAGCAGGGCAACAATCGCGATCAAATCTGCGGTCCAGTTGAACGCCAAGCCGGTGGCGAAGGTAGGTACCAGCGAGGTCGCCACCCAGATCGCGGCGAAAATCAGATAAGGCGCGACCCGGAACAGCCACGAGGCGGATTCAGCCAGCACCACCTCCTTGCCCAACAGTTTGTACAGGTCACGGTAAGGTTGCAGCAGAGGCGGGCCACGTCGCCGCAACAGCCGGGCCTTGATCACCCGCACCCAACCGGTCAACAGCGGGGCCAACAGCAGGATCAGCAGCATTTGGCAGCCCTGCACCAGATAATCAGTGATCAACGCCATAGCGCCATCCCCAGCAACAGCAGCACCAGCGCGCCGAACACCAGACTCAGGTAGCGGCGGATGGTCAGGTATTGCAGATAGTTAAAGCGGGTTGAAATCGCCACGACGGCAGCGGCGATAGGGGCGTAGCCCAACTCCCAGATCGGATCGCGCATCCTGACCTCCAGTTTGGCCGGGCGCAGATCGCCGGGCGGTGGCATCGTGACCCGTTCGCGGGCCTGAAACACCACGCTGCCGAACACCCGCCGAATCGGTTGGGCAAAACTGCCGGCGGTGTACTGGGTCGCCGGACTGGCATCGGGGAAACCGCAATCCCAAGCCGGGCCGCGCCGCACCCGGTTGGATGCCAGCCGGTGAATCAGCAGCGCGGCGATGCTTCCCGAAATCGCCATGAACAGCAGCACTAACAAGCCGTTATAGGTACTTTTTACATCGACAATCGGCACCAGCGTCAACCACGGCTGACTGTGCTGCGCGGTCAACTGGGCACCGCCGTTAATCTGGCCCACCACCGGCCCCAGTCCATCGACCACCAATCCCGGCAGAATGCCGGCCAGCAGGCACAGCCCAGCCAGAATGAACATCGCGGTCAACGAATAGCGGTCGGTTTCCCGTGCCTGGGCAGCCACCGGCGAGCGGGGCCGGCCCAGGAAGGTGATGCCGAAGGCTTTAACGAAGCAGGCGGCGGCCAGTGCGGCGGATAAAGCCAGCAAGGCACCGACTGCCGGGGCCAGGAATTTAAGCAGCCATTGCGGCAATTCCGGGCTGATCAGGATCGCTTGAAAAGTCAGCCATTCCGAGACAAAACCATTCAGCGGCGGCAGGGCCGAAATCGCCGCCGCGCCCATCAGAAAGGCCAGCGCCGTGTACGGCATGGGGTGAATCAAGCCGCCGAGCTGTTCCATATCGCGCTCGCCGGTGGCGGTAAGCACCGCGCCGGTCCCCAGAAACAGCAAGCTCTTGAACAATGAATGATTGAGGACGTGAAACAGCGCGGCGGTCAGCGCCAGGGCCGCGCTGGCGTACATCTGATTGCCCTGAAAGGCCAGCGCCAGTCCCAGACCGATAAAGATGATCCCGATATTCTCGACGGTGTGATAGGCCAGCAACCGCTTCAAATCATGTTGCATCAGCGCATACAGCACACCCAGAACCGCCGTAATTCCGCCCAGCGCCAGCACGATCCCGCCCCACCACCACGCCACCGGTTCACCCAGCAAATCGAAGATAATGCGGATAAAGCCGTACACCGCCACCTTGGTCATCACCCCGCTCATCAGCGCAGAAACGTGGCTGGGGGCAGCCGGATGAGCCAGCGGCAACCAGACATGCAGCGGCACCAGCCCGGCTTTGGAACCCGCGCCGATCAAGGCCAGGATCAACACCAGTGCCGCCAGTTCCGGCGTGATCCGGCCGGTGCGGATGGCATCGAAGTTGTAGCCACCATCGGGGCCGGCCAGCAGGCCAAACGCCAACAGCAACGCCAAAGTGCCGAAGCAGGCCATGACCAGATAGAGATAGCCGGCGCGGACATTGGCCGGGTCCTGATGATGAGCCATGACCAGCGCCCACGAACTCAGCGACATGAACTCCCACGCGAACAGGAAGGAAAAAGCGTCATCGGCGAGCAGTACCAGATTCATTCCGGCCAGAAACGCCGGGTAGAACGGCAACACCCGCTCCGGGGCTTTTTCGTGCTGGCCATAGCCAAGGGCGAACAGGCTGGCGACCGCGCTGCCAAGATTGACCACGATCAGGAAAAACGCGGCCAGCGGGTCTAGCCGGAAATGAGCGCCGAGCCACGGTAGCCCAATCGGCAGTCGCAAGGTTTCCGGCGCTTGTCCACTGAATAGATAGGCGAGCGCGGCCATCAAGGCGACCGTGCTGACCGCCAGCGCGACACCGTACATCTGCCGGCTGCAAGCGGGTGAGCGCGCAATGATGACCGCATAAACGCCGGCGGCCAGCAGGAGCATGGGCAAAATTAAGAGCAAGGGTAAGGTCATGTGGCGAAACTCGTTCCTTAGCGCCGCAGACGAACGCCGCGGCCACCGCTGCCGCTGGTGGCCCCTTCATTAATGATGGCCACTCCGGCGGTTTCCAGGGCAGCGATGCGCTTGACCAGGGAATCGATATTGCCGCGAATGGTGCCGTCGCTGCCCTCCATGCACTGAATAGTTGGCAGGGACAGGCCGGAGGCCTCAGCCAGCATCCGCTGGTCCATGCCGGACAAGGCGCGTGCTGCTTTGGGTGGGGCTGCTGTGATCATCGGGAAACTCAGGGTTCATAATTTTAAGCCTCGAGTTAAGGCCATTTGCGCTAAGAATACAAGGCAGAGTCCCCAATATTGATTTTTTACCGATCAAAAGTGGGGTTTTATCGTGCGGATAGGGCCACGGAAATTGCCCGGACCAGGCAGGGCACTGCCATTAAGTTAAGGGAGCGATGCTTGATCCATAACGCCCAAACTTTGTTTTCCGTCATTCCCGCGGATGCGGGAATCCAGTCACTCGCTGAAAAAACGGGATACCCGCTTTCGCGAGTGTGACGGAAAAAATAGACAACCCAACGTCCTGAATCTTTAACTTGATGGCCGTGACCAGGCAGGGTGCGCCATGATCATCACTGCGCAAAAAACGCCCTGACCCGCGCCAAATCACGGGTTTTCGGGATCGGCGGCAGGCTGTCCAGAAACACCCGTCCATAGGATTTGCTCAACAAGCGTGGATCGCCCAGTACCAGCACCCCGCGGTCATTGATATCACGGATCAGCCGGCCAGCGCCCTGTTTGAGAATGATCACGGCTTGGGGGAGTTGATAGCACAGAAAGGGCTGTTCACCGCGTTGCCGTAACGCTTCGATGCGGGCCTGCACCACGGGATCAGTGGGTGGGGCAAACGGCAGCCGGTCAATGATCACGCAGGACAACGCTTCACCGCGCACATCCACCCCTTCCCAGAAGCTCGCTGTTCCCAACAATACCGCATTGCCCAGATTCCGAAATTGTTGCAACAGCGCGGCCTTCGGCAGATCACCCTGAGTCAGCAGCGGATAGTCCAGTCGATCCGCCAACCAGTCCGCCGCCTCGCGCAGGGCCCGGTGACTGGTGAACAGCAGAAATGCCCGTCCCCGACTGGCCTCCAGCACCGGCAGCACCGCTTCCAGCAAGGCCACGGTATAGCCGGATGAACCGGGATCGGGCAGGGCTGGCGGGTGATAAAGAAGGGTGTTGCGCGGGAAATCGAACGGACTGTCCAATCGCAGCCCGGTATAGTCCAGCACGCCCAGCCGTGCCGCAAAATGGGCGAAATCCTGTCCGACGGCCAAGGTGGCCGAAGTGAAAATCCAGGCCCCCGGTTGCGCGGCCATCCGCCCCTGGAACAGCGGGGCAACGTCGAGCGGAGTTTGAGTCAGAGTAAAGCTGCGTCCCCGGGTCTCAAACCAGCGCACCTGATCCGGCCCGGACTCCGCCCCGGCCAGCATCACCAGGCGTTGCAGCAGATCCGCGCCGCGCCAGTGACAATTTTCCAGACCTTTACCTCGTTTGGCGGCTTCCTTCAACGCCTCACACAACCGATCCAGCGTCCCAATCAGATCTACTGCCGCCTCCAGCACCGTCGATTGTCCGACCACCTCCCGCCACAATGCCCGTCGATCTTCCATATCAAGGGTCTGACGGAAATTCAGCACTGCCGGATCGAGCGCCTCGGCCCGTTGCCGCAATGCCGGAAAATCGGCTGCATCCCTGGCCTGCTCCACCACCGTATCCCGGGCCAGCTCCAGAAATTGCCAACTGCTCAACGATTGGCCGAAAAACTGGCTGGCAATCTCGGGCAATTGGTGGGCCTCGTCGAGAATGAAGGCATCCACCCCGGGTAGAAATTCAGCAAAACCGGCCTCCTTCCTTGCCATGTCGGCAAACAGCAGATAATGGTTAATGATCAGCACCTGCGCCGTCTGCGCCGCGCTGCGGGCCTTAGCGAAAAAACAGTCCTCCACATGCGGGCATTGCTGCCCCAGGCAATTGTCGGTGGTGGAGGTGACCCGGGGCCAGAGCGGAGAAGTCTCCGGCACGGTAGCGACTTCTGCGATGTCGCCGCCCCGGGTGCTACGAGTCCAAACCAGAATGCGGCGCAAGTCGGCCGCCTGCTCCCGGGACGCCAGCCGTCCGCCTTCTTTGACGGTTTGCAGGCGATAGGAACAGAGATAATTGCTGCGGCCCTTGAGCAACGCGACCTGGACGCGGCTGTTCAGCGCCCGTTGCACCACCGGCAAATCCTGATGGAAGAGCTGATCCTGCAAGTGGCGAGTGCCGGTCGAGATGATGATCCGCGCCCCGGATTGCAGGGCTGGAATCAGATAAGCGAAGGTTTTGCCAGTGCCGGTGCCGGCCTCGACGATCAGTGCCCCACCGGTTTTCAGCGTCGTTTCAACCGCCCGCGCCATTTGTTGTTGCGGCAGGCGCGGCGCAAACCCCGGAAGCTGTCCAGCCAGTGGGCCATTCGGTCCCAGCCAATCTGCCGCGTTGCGTTTCAACGGCGATCAGCGCAGTTGCGCGGCTTGGGCATTGGCTTCCTCCGCTCCGGCGGCATTGCCCGACGCCTTGCGGGCCGAGGCGATCAGCTTCCAGTTGCGCGATTGCAAAATCCGGTTGCCGGAAGCGAGATTATTGGATTTGCTGGCCAGCGATTCCGCCTGCTGGTACTGGCCCTGATGCAGGCGAATCTGGGCCAGATCGTACCAAATGCTGGCATTGCGCGGTTCAACCCGCAACGCCCGTTCCAGCGCTGCGCCGGCCTTGTCCAACTGATTGCTCTTGACGTACTTGTCCGCGTTTTCCAGCAATGCAGCGACCGCCTGATTGCCCTCGCGGGTAATTTCCGCCGGCGGCAAATCGGCTGGGGGCGCAGGCGAGGCCGGTCTGGGCGCAGGCGGCACGGCGACAGGAGCTGGGGGAAGCATGGCGACCGCCGGTTCCGCCGGAGCCGGATTGGCGGCAGGGCGAGGTTGCGGCGAAGTGCGCGGTGTCTGCGGTACCACCGGCTGCGGTTCGGGCAGGGTACCGGGGGCGGTGCCATAAGACTCATCCGTCGGCCGCGACCCGGTAGGGGAAGCCTGGGACGGGGTTCGGCCATAGCCATCTACTGGCGGGGTTTGCGGCGCGGTGCGGCCGTAACTCTCGGCAGGCGCTGCCGGGTGGGGCCGGGCCGCTGGCGGATGGACTGGCTGCGCTGCCGCACCCGGTGGATAAGCCGGCGGTGACGGGTAGGCGCTGCTGGCCGTCGGCGGATAAGGTCGGGTCTGCGGAGTCGCCGGAACGCGGCCAGCAGTATTCGGGGAATCCGGCGCAGCGGGATAGGCCGGTGAGTACTCCCGCGGCATCAGCGGATCGTCGTCCGGCGATGCTGGCGGACGGTAGGCGGGTGGTGGGTAAGCGCCCGTGGCCGGTTGCCGAGCGCTGCGATCCACCACCGGTGCTTTGGCAACCGGCTTTTTGGCGGGTGGCTGTTGCGGCGAAAGCGGGTTATTCGCGCAACCGGCCAGCCCCACGGTTAGCGCCAAAATCCTCAGCGACTGCTTCAATATCACGTTCATCAACACTCCCTGCCGGTTCGGTTGCGCTCGCCGGCAACCCGGTCCGGCTTGTCAAATCAGGTCATTATAATATGTGACTTTATCCTGTCGCGCTGGCTGCCGCTATGCCCAATCAGCCGCGAATTCCAATTGCTCCGCATACCTCAAAATCATCGCTGCGCGCTTGCTGGCCTTCGCCTCGATTTTCGTGCCATCCAGACTCACCTCGCCTAACTTCAAACACGCCCAGTTCATGCACGATCGTCAACACCTGCAATCATCTTTGGTAGATACGGCGCGCTGCTGCCTTCACGGTAGGCCGCTTCGATTGCGCGGATATCCGGGGCTTCGACCAGTTCCACCATATCGCCCGGCAGGGTAACAGGTTGATGGCGGTCAATCCCACGGAATGGGTTACTCACGGGTCGTCTCCTCGTTCCAGACGCTTACCCCTATGTCCGACACACTCCCAGCACTTCAACCGCTCTCAACCGTGTGACGCGACAACGGCTTTTATGGACTCTCCGCACCTGCCCGTCGAATCAGCGGGTCCTGCCGATAGAACGCTCGAAGCTGCAGGTAAACCGCCGGATAGCTGTCGGCCACGACTTCGGGCGTTTCAAAGAAGGTTTCGCTAATGACCGCGAAGAATTCGCCGGGGCTTTCGGCGGCGTAAGGGTCGAGTGCCGTCGGCTGATCCCGGCGGGTCTGCCGGCTAAAACTCGCGTAAGCAGCAGTGAAAGCGTGGCTCCAGTCTTCAATCTTCATGCCGTGATGCAGCGGTGGCATCCCATTAGCCTCGCCGGTCAGCATATCCAGCTTGTGGGCCATCTCGTGAATCACTACATTAGGACCCGGCTGGTCCTGCATCGCTACAATATCGGCCCAAGACAGAATCACGGGGCCACGTTCCCAGGCTTCGCCGATCAGTGGACGATGGCCGCTGTGAACCAGCCCATTTGAATCGGTGTACTCATGGCGGGCCAGAAAGCCTTCAGGATAGAGAATGATCGACCGCCAGTCCCGGTAGTAATCCAGCCCCAGGTTAAGAATAAGCAGACAGGCTTGCGCGGCGATCCGTGGCCCCATCTCCGGCGTCAGTTCCAGTCCGCCGGCAGGCTCCAGGGTTTTTTCGTCCAGAAACAGCGTCGCCAGATCGCGCAAGCGTTCCAGTTCCGCCGGATTCAGGCCCGCCAGCAGCGGCAGACTGGCGACTGTTGTCCGCCACTCCGGTTCTGGAATGCGAGCGCGTTCAAGCTGTCGCTGCCGCCGCCAGTTCTGGAAAAATCCCAGCATTAACGCTACCCGTTGTTCAGCGGATCGGGATAGCGGCGGGTGGGGGTCTTCATTCGGGAGGTTCCTTGCGGCCTTGGCGTTGCGCTTCCTGCACCTGCGCCAAGTACTGATCGGACCAGCGGGCCAGCGCATAGATCGGATAGCCGATCACCATCACCGCCAGCAGGATGAACAGGATCAGGGCGACGACTTTGGGCAGCCGTCCCCACCATTCGCTAATGAAATAGGCCATTCCGCTGATCAGCAGGCCGGTAATGCCCAAGGAAACCAGCAGAGCCAACAAGTTATCGCGTCGCATCGGCGCTCCGTTGCAGCAGATTGTTTGCAAGCCACATCCTAACCGATCCACCGGACTGATCCAGAACAGCGAGCGCCGGTTCATGATGGACCGGGCCAACCAGCCAGCAATGAACCGACAACCGGCAGTTGCCTCTTGAAAATAATCTACAATCAAAATAGTAGGAATTTGGCCCGCGGTTTGCGAGGCCATCGGTGCGCGTTAAACGCAAGCTGCTATTCCACCCTGCTAGGAGTAAACCGCCATGAAACTGTCCGAAGACACCATCAAGAAGTATCCGAAGCTGCATTACTACCTCAAGATCAACATGCCCCAGGTTGCCGAGGTCAATACCATCGTCAGCGCCATTCAAAAACTGGCCGGCAAGACCACCCGGAAGGTCATCGAAGACGCCATGAAATGGGGACAGGGTCCGACTGTCAAGGTCGTCACCAATCTGGTCTGTAGCGGCGTGAAAGCCTATGGCTGCTATTCGTGGGGTTCCAACGAATTGCGGATCGATGAAAAGCTGGTGCTGGATTTTGAGAACGGCAAGGGTTTGGTCACCACTAAAAGCGGCAAGAAAGTTTATCTGGTGGGGGTGACGATCCTGCACGAGTTGACCCACTGGGCCGATGCCCAGGATGGCGTGGACGATGCCGTGCCAGGCGATCCGTCCAATGAAGAAGGCAATGCCTATGAAAAAGGCGTTTATGGCGACGTGCTGGGTTGACGATAGCCCAATGATTCCATGGAGAGCGGCAATGCAAAAATCTCTGATCCCGCGTGGATTGGCGCTGGTTTTGCTGCTGGTTTCAGTCATTGCCGCGACCAGGGTTCAGGCCGGCGAGACCAGTAATCCGGCGCAGCCCGTTTTATCCAAAACCCTGCGCCATGTTTCATTTGCTGGCGGCGACGGTTCGATCTGTGAAAAGGCAGTCGTGATCAGAAATGCCGCCAATCAATTTGAAGGCGTCACTGCCGAAAAAGCCTGGATGGCCTGGAAATACCCCAGCGCCAAGATCAAGGGGCAGGCAGTAAGCGGCCACAAAAACAAGACCTTCGAGTCGTTTGAGCTGGAAGCTACCACGGGCGAATCGAAAACCGTCTGTTTCGATATCACCGGCTTTTTTGGGCAGTGGTGAACCCGGTTCGACCCACCGGAACGCCGATCGGCTAAACCAGCACCAGATTATCCCGGTGAATCAGTTCGGGGTCGTCCACAGGCCCTAGCAAAGCCTCAATGCGGCGGGTGGTCTTACCGATCAGCAGTAAGGCCGGTTCGGTCTCGTAATTCACCAACCCGCGCGCTATTTCAATCCCGCCCGGGTCCAGACAGGAAACCAGATCGCCGCGATTGAATTTGCCTTCAATCGCGGTGACGCCCACCGGCAACAGACTCTTGCCATCGGCGCGCAAGGCCCGCACCGCGCCAGCGTCCAGATGCAACCGACCCTTGACCTGTAATTGCACCGCCAGCCATTGCTTGCGGGCCGCTAATGGATTCTGGCCCGGACGCAGCAGCGTACCCAAGGCTTCGCCCGCCGCAACCCGCCGCAGCACCTCCGGTTCGCGGCCCCAGGCCAGCAGGGTGAAGGCCCCGGAGCGAGCCGCTTTGGCCGCAGCATGAAGCTTGGTCAGCATCCCGCCACTGCCCAGACTGCCAGCCCCGCTGGTCATCGCCTCCAGCGCCGTATCACCGGCCCGGCCTTCGCGGATCAGCCCAGCCTCCGGAAACAGGCGCGGATTCCGGTCATACAAACCCTGCTGGTCAGTGAGGATGACGTACAGTTCCGCTTCGACCAGATTGGTGACCAGCGCCCCCAGCGTATCGTTATCGCCGAAGCGGATTTCCTCGAAGGCCACGGTATCGTTTTCGTTAATAACCGGCACCACCCGCAAACGCAGCAGGGTACGCAGGGTATTGCGGATATTGAGATAACGCTGGCGGTCGGAAGCATCCTCATGGGTCAGCAGGATTTGCGCGGTCTGGATGCCGTGGCGCTCGAAAGCCGATTCCCAGGCTTGCACCAGCCCCATCTGTCCCACTGCCGCCGCCGCCTGCAAATCGGCCAGCGCGGTGGGTCGCTGACTCCAGCCCAACCGCCGCATCCCCTCAGCCACTGCGCCGGAAGTCACCAGCAGCACTTCCCGCCCGGCCTGATGCAGCTCGGCCATCTGCGTCACCCAGGCATCAATGGAAAAGTTGTCCAGGCCTCGGCCATCGTTGGTGATCATGGCGCTGCCGATTTTGACAACCCAGCGTTGGGCACAACCTAATTGCTCACGGGTCTGCTTGAACATCGCCTGTCTCATCCGCAGCCCGTGTTATCGCCTCCGTACCGGTTTGCGCTTGGCGGCGTTCCTCCAGCCGATCCATGACCGCCCGTAGTAGCGTCTCGGTCCCCTCGCCGGTGGCGGCAGAAATCGCGAATCGGGGTCCGGTCCAGTTCAGGGCGGCGGTGATTTCCGCAACCCGTGCGTGCCGTTGCTCCGGCTCCAGCAGGTCCAGTTTGTTGAACACCAGCCAGCGTTCCCGCTCGGCCAGTTCGGCGCTGTATTTGCGCAGTTCGCCGAAAATGACTTCGACATCGCGCACCGGATCGCCGCTGTCGCTCCACGGCGAAACATCGACCAGATGCAGCAACAGTCGGGTGCGGCTGAGATGGCGCAGAAACTGAATGCCCAAGCCAGCGCCTTCCGCCGCGCCCTCGATCAGTCCGGGAATATCGGCCATGACGAAACTTTGGAGCCAGCCGATCCGCACGACGCCCAGATTTGGATGCAAGGTGGTGAAGGGGTAATCGGCGACTTTGGGCCGGGCAGCGGAGACCGTGCGGATCAGGGTGGACTTGCCGGCATTGGGCATTCCGAGCAGGCCCACATCGGCGATGACCTTGAGTTCCAGTCGAAGATTGCGTTGATCGCCCGGCGTTCCCGGCTTGGATTGGCGCGGGGTGCGGTTGACGCTGCTTTTGTAGCGGGTGTTGCCAAGACCGTGAAAACCGCCTTGTGCGACCAGCAATCGTTGCCCCGGCTCGACCAGATCGCCGATCAATTCTCCAGTGTCGGCGTCATACGCGATCGTGCCAACCGGAACCACCGCGGTCAAATCCGCGCCGCTACGCCCGGTGCAGTTGCTGCTCATGCCTTTCTGACCGGCCTCGGCCTGAAACCGGCGAGTAAAGCGATAATCGGCCAGCGTATTCAGTTCCGGATCCGCCTGGAGATAGATGCTGCCACCATCGCCGCCATCACCGCCGTCCGGGCCGCCAAAGGGAATATATTTTTCCCGCCGGAAACTGACGCCGCCATCGCCGCCATCGCCCGCTTCGACCCGAATAATGACTTCGTCAACAAACTTCATGGCAGCGGCTCAAACGGGAGACAAAACAAAAGCCCCAACGGGGCTTATGACGAAATCCAGACTGCCGGCTGATCATGCCGTCGCCGGGTAGACGCTCACATATTTGCGATGAAACGGCCCTTTGGTTTCAAACGTCACCTGGCCTTCAGCCTTGGCGAACAGGGTGTAATCCTTGCCGCAACCGACGTTCTTGCCGGGATGGAACTGAGTGCCGCGCTGGCGAACGATAATGTTGCCGGCCAGCGCCAACTGGCCACCGAACAGTTTGACGCCGAGCCGCTGGGCATGGGAATCACGACCGTTGCGGCTGCTGCCGCCTGCTTTCTTGTGCGCCATGGTTCAACCCTCCTGAGCCAGCGCTGTCACTGGGAAAGCGGCTGCGCCAGAGAAGCCGCTGATGCCGCCAATTTTCAGTTCCGTGTAGGATTGCCGGTGGCCCTGGGTTTTGAAGTAATGCTTGCGGCGGCGGAATTTGATAATGCGGATTTTCGGGCCGCGTCCTTGGGATTTGACGGTCGCGCTGACCCGGGCACCTTCGACGTAAGGAGCGCCGACCCTAATCTGGTCGCCGTCGGCGATCATCAACACCGTATCAAATTCTACAGAGGCGCCTTCCTCGACTTCAAGCTTTTCGACCTTGAGGGTTTCGCCCTCGGTCACCCGGTATTGCTTGCCCCCGGTCTTGATCACAGCGTACATGATGAATTCTCCAATACAACTCGTCCGTCCCGGACTAAAGGGGCGCAATTCTAGCTGCGCCCTCGAGCCAGGTCAAACCGTCCGCCGTTATGCCGTTATGCGTGTATGGGTGTGATTCAAAGTGATTCAACGACGACCTGACCGGTTTCTGCGGCTTGTTTTTCGAGTCCACCCCGGTACGGTGTCAAATTGGAAAGAAGTGCGCCTCAATCGCATCCACCCGAAAGGCTGTGTGCCCCTGGTATTCGGGGAAATTTTGCCGGTGGTTTGAGGAAAGTGGGCGGCAGTGGGGGCGCTGTGCGGCAAAAGCGGGATTTAGTCGATCCGGAAATCGTGAAAATCCTGGTAAGGCCGCGTTTCGTACTGAACACTGGCAACGCAGGCCATCGGCGGGCCTTGCCAAAGCCAGTGGCGCAAGGCAAGGACGGCGCTCTCTTCGCCGTTGACCAGCACCTCCACCCGCCGATCCGGCAGGTTGCGGACATAACCGGTCAGCCGGAGTGCCTGGGCTTTCTCAGCGGTCGCATAACGGAAGCCGACGCCCTGAACCCGTCCGCTGACATAGCAATGCAAACCGGAAGTTTTCATGGGAATAGCGTCAGTCATGGCCCCGCCGGCCAGATCGTAGCGCTTTGCACGGCTTGCTCCCGCGCCCGGATCGCTTCTTCACGCGCATCGAGCGCATGACGGCGAGCATCGTCATACGCGCCAGCTTCCAGTTGCGCCTGGGCCTCCTGCAATAAACGCTGCGCGGTGGTGAGTGCGTCTGGCGATCGCCGCACCGCGCCCACAGCCTCTGCAGAACGGATCGCTTGGCGGGCGTCGCTCATCTCCTGCACCGGAGCCACCGCACAGGCGTTTAACAGCAGGATCGCGGCGGCTAATAGCGTGATTTGTGTGGTCAATGCTCTGGGAAACGACATGGGAACTGCCTTGAATTCAAGCACTGCTTGCCGAGAACGTCAAGCGGTGGTTTGGTCAGGGTAATTACGGTGAATTGCGCTTACTTAACACCATTATCCATCGAAAACTCCGAAAAGAACTCGGTCGTAATGAAGATCCGAGTGCTGAAATCATTGATAGTCAAACGGTTAAAGGAACCCCTGAATCTAAAAAAGAATCGGGGTTCGATGGTGGGAAACTGATTAAGGGCCGAAAGCGATATATTGTAGTTGATACAATTGGTTACCCAATTATTGTCGTGGTTCAAGCGGCCAATATTTATATTTCACTTATTTTATGTGAATTTTAGCAAAATCAATAGGTTATGTTTCAATCTGACAAAGTAGAAGTAAAGAGACCGGGAATTGCTGCTGCTTTACCTGCTCTCCACCGCGATCCATCCCCAGCGTTCCGCAATAAAAATCTCATGCGGCGTGAAGCAGGCTTTGTAGTTCATCTTGTCGCAGCGCTCGACCCAGTAGCCCAGGTACACCCAGTCCAGACCCAAGCGTTGCGCTTCGGCGATCTGCCACTGAATTGCAAAGGTTCCCAATCCGCGGGCACTCTCCAGTGGATCAAAAAAGGTGTAAACCGCTGACAGACCGTTGTCCAGCCGGTCCACCACCGCCACGGCCAATAAAGTCTGGTCGCGGCGGAATTCGCACAGCCAGGTCGGACACCAGCGCGAGGTGATGAACGACCAGTAATTATCCGGGCTAGCAGGATCCATGCCGCCGCCCCAATGCCGCGCCACGATATAACGGGCAAATAGCGCAAAATGCTCATCCTTGAAGTCCGCCTCCAGCGTTTCAACCTGTAAATCCTGATTGCGCGCCCAGATTCGTCGTTGCGAACGGTTCGGCTGGAACTGATGGACCGGAATGCGTAGCGACTGGCAGGCTGAGCAACCCCGGCAATGCGGCCGGTAAACATGCTCGCCGCTACGACGAAAGCCCAGATCGGCCAATTGTGTATACAGATGCTGATCAGTGACCGCTGGATCAGCCACCAGATTGCGCGCCAGTCGGCCCGGCAGGTAGCTGCACCGATAATCGGTGGTTAGAAACATCCGCAGATCGTACAGCGCATCGCGGGGATTGCTCATAGCGGCGGGACCGGCAGAAAGTCAGCAAACAGATCAGCGTCCAACCGCCAAGGGCCGTCACGACCCGGCAACGGACAATACCGATCCAGCAATTGTAAAAATGTCGGGCGGGGAATTGCGGTTGCGCCCATGCGGATTAAATGTTCGGTTTCCATCTGACAGTCAATGACGGCAAATTCCCAGCGCCGTACCTGCGTCGCCAAGGCTACCAGCGCCACTTTGGAGGCATCACTGACCCAACTGAACATCGATTCGCCATAGAACACCCGGCCCACCGCTACCCCGTACAGCCCACCGACCAGTTGACCGTCTTGCCAGGTTTCGATGGAATGGGCATAGCCCAGTCGGTGCAGCCGGTCATAGGCGCGCAACATTGCCGGGGTGATCCAGGTGCCTTGGCCTGTGGTCCGGGGGGCAGCGCAGGCGTAAATGATCGCGGTAAAATCGGTGTCGGCGGTGACGCTGAACCCGCCATTGCGAAGGGTTTTCTGCAGACTGCGGGAAATCCGGATCGCTTCCGGCAGCAGCACCATGCGCGGATCTGGCGACCACCACAGGATCGGCTGGCCGTGCGAGTACCACGGAAAAATGCCTTGCCGGTAAGCGCGCAGCAGCCGGGGTGGGGTCAGACTACCGCCGGTGGTCAATAAGCCGTCCGGTTCAGTCAGGGCGCGATCCGGCGAGGGAAACGGCTGGAAGTCGTCACGCGGATCCAGCCATGGCAGCGGCATCAGGCGTCACCTTGTCCCGGTAGGGGGAATGTTGTAGTAGTTGTCGAGCATAATCATGTACCGCGGGTGTTTCCCGGTCGAGAAAATCAGCAATGGCCTGGCGGAAGCCGGGATCGGCGATCCAGTGGGCCGAGTGGGTGAGGGTCGGTAAAAAGCCCCGATAGATTTTATGCTCGCCCTGCGCCCCTGGTTCAAAGCGTTGCAACCCATTCTGAATACAGTATTCCAGCCCCTGATAATAGCAGGCTTCAAAGTGCAGACTGTCATAATCCACCTGACAGCCCCAGTGCCGGCCATAGAGCGCCGAGTCGCTGCGGAAACTGATTGCGGCGGCCACTTCGCGGCCTTGGGCAAACGCCAGCACCACCAGCAACTGATGGCCTAGCGTCGTTGCTATTTCCTGAAAGAATGGGAGCGTAAGCGTTGGAACGCCGCCCAGTCGGTGAAAGGTGGAGCGATAGAACCCATAAACCGCCTGCCATTGCGCTTCGCTGACTTCCGGCCCGGACAGAACCCGTAATTCCAGTCCCGCCTCGCGCACCAAGCGTCGCTCCCGGTGAATGTTCTTGCGGCGCTTGGCGGTCAACCCGTCCAGAAAGTCCTGGAAATCCCGATAACCGTGGTTTTGCCAATGAAACTGACAACCGATCCGGGCCAGGAAGCCTCGCGCACGCAATCGTTCCAGATCGGCGGATTCAGGAAACAGCCAGTGAATCGAGGACAACCGCTGCCGGCGGCTTTCTTCCAGCGCAAATTCCACCAGAAACCTTGCGGTTTCATCGGGTTGCGGCTGTCCTGGCGCCAGCAGCAACCGGGGACTCGCGATCGGCGTGTAGGGAATAGCGCCGACCAGCTTGGGATAGTAGGGCCGGTTCTGCAGGCGGTAGGCTTCTGACCAACCCCAGTCAAACACAAATTCGCCATAGGAATTGAATTTCAGGTACAAGGGCGCCGCGCCGAGCAAGTGGCCCTGGTCGTTGCGGCAGATGATGTGCCAGGGTAACCAGCCGGTGCTATCGCCGACGCAGCCATGCCGCTCCAGGGCGCTCAGAAATTCGTGGCTGAGAAACGGATTCCGGTCAGGAACCAGGCGGTTCCATTCAGTAGCGGCAAGGTCAGTCAGACCGGCAAGACGTTCAAGGCGCACGATCTACCTCTACGATAGCTGCGATTCGGCAATAGCGACTCATCGGGGGGTTCGAGCCTGAAACGGCGCAACGGTTCGCCAGTAGGTGAGGGGATAAGCCTTCACGGGTTCGCCCTGGAATGGGACAATGACGACCTTGGCCGCGAATCTGCCCAACTGTGCGCATTCGCCTTCGCCCCTCACCGACAGGACTGGAATTTTGGCCCAGGCACATCGCATCAAAATCGATTCGCCCGCGATTCGGGTGGGAATAATCCGTTTCATTAACAGCGTATTGCGCGAAAGCGGCTTCTGGCTGCTGGTAGTGCTGGCGCTGGGTCTGATCGGCGCACTGGCGACCTTCAATCCAGCCGATCCGGCTTGGACCCACACCGCAACGGTGGCCCGGCTGCACAACCTGGGCGGCGCAGCGGGGGCCTGGTTCGCCGACATCACCTTGTACTTTTTCGGCTATCCGGCTTATTTGTTGCCGCTGGGCCTGGCGTTTAGCGGTTGGCGACTGTTCAAATGCGGCGGATTGCTGGACCTGGACGGCGAAATCGTGGTGTTCCGGGCGTTGGGGTTCGTCGTGGCGTTAGCGACCGCCTGCGGGCTGGCGACGTTGCATCTGCGGGTGATGCCGGGGGCTGTGCCGGACATGGGGACCGCCGGTGGACTGGTTGGCGTTCATGTCAGCCAATTCCTGATCCGCGCCTTCGGTTTTACCGGTGGTCACCTGTTCATGGCGGCATTGTTGCTGGCGGGTGTGATGCTGGCAACCGGCGCGTCATGGCTGACCATTCTGGACGGGGTCGGCAGCGTGACGCTGAAACTGCTGGACGGGGTCGGCGGTCTGGCGCTGGTGCCGCTGCGCTGGTTGGGGCCGGCGGCGAAGGCCAGAGTTGCTGATGAACCCACCGAGGCTGCGGCGGTAACGGTTGCGCCGGAGGTTACCCAAAATCCGGGGGCTGAGTCGGTGAAGAAAACGGCGCTGGAACGGCTGACCTCTGCTTTACGGACAGCGACAGAGCGATCTTTGGCGTGGCGGCGTTCACACCGAACCGTGGCGAAAGCTGAAACTGCGGTTCCATCGGTACCGCTTGAGGTTGAAAGCCCGCCCGTCATCGCGCTTGAAGAAGCAACGGTCCTGCCTGGTGGTCGGCCATCGCGCATTGAACCGGTGTTGAATTGGCCGATGGCTGAGAGTGAATCGCCGCTGATTGTCGCTGCGGTGGTTTCCCGGTTGGTTGGAGAGGCGGTTCTGGAAGCGCCGTACCTGGACATGTTGACGCTGGTGCCGGTCATGCCGCCGCCTGCTCCGGTTGTGTTGCCGCCGGTTTCACCGGTTCCGCCGGTGCCGGCGATACCCTCGGTGCAAACGCCTTGGCAACCGGGCGGTGGATTCGCCGTTGCTGCGCCGCCGGCTGCCCGTACGCCGCCGCCGGTTGCAGTCATGGCGCGACGGGTTACGTTGCCGATCCCGCCAATCCCGCACCCCTTGCCCCCGCTGGATTTGCTCGACCCGCCGCCGCCGCGCACAGTCGGCTACTCCGCGGAAGCCTTGCAGGACCTGTCCCGGCAGGTGGAAATCAAACTCAAGAGCTTTGGCATTGATGTCAAAGTCGTAGCGATAGAGCCGGGGCCGGTGATCACCCGATTTGAGCTTGATCCGACTCCCGGGGTCGAGGTCAGCCAGATTAGCAACCTGGCCAAGGACCTGGCGCGCAGTCTGCTGGTGATCAGCGTGCGAGTCGTCGAAAGTGTTCCCGGCAAGTCAACGATCGGGTTGGAGATTCCCAATCGCCAGCGTGAAACCGTCTATCTGCGTGAAGTGCTGGAGTCGCCGGTTTATCGCCAGTCCGCCTCGCCGTTGACCCTGACGCTCGGCAAGGACATCAGCGGCAATCCGGTCGTGGCGAATTTAAACAAGATGCCGCACTTGCTGGTTGCGGGTACTACCGGCTCCGGCAAATCGGTGGCGATCAACGCCATGTTGCTGAGCCTGCTGTACAAGGCTCCGCCCAGTGAGATGCGGCTGATTCTGGTCGATCTGAAGATGCTGGAACTGTCGATTTACGAGGACATTCCGCATTTGTTGACCCCGGTAGTCACCGATATGAAGGCGGCGGCCAATGCCTTGCGCTGGTGCGTGAGCGAGATGGAGCGCCGCTACTGGCTGATGGCGAAGCTGAAGGTGCGCAACATCGCCGGCTTCAATCGCAAGGTGCTGGATGCACAGGCGGTGGGGGAAGGGCTGACCGATCCGTTCTGGAAGCCGGAACGGCTTGGAATGCCGGGTGAGATTCCGCTTTTGCCGCCATTGCCGTTCATCGTCGTGGTCATCAATGAGCTGGCCGACTTGATGATCGTCGGCACGAACGTAGAAGAACTGATCGCCGGGCTGGCACAGAAGGCGCAGGCTGCCGGCATTCATCTGATTCTGGTGACCCAGCGGCCGTCAGTCGATGTGATTACCGGGCTGATCAAGGCCAATATTCCCACTCGCATGGCCTTTCAGGTGTCATCGCGGGTGGATTCCCGGACCATCCTCGATCAGATGGGCGCGGAGCAGTTATTGGGCTATGGCGATATGTTGTATTTGCCGCCCGGTATTGGCCTGCCACAGCGAGTACACAGCGCCTTTGTCGACAATCATGAAGTCAACCGGGTCGTTGATTATCTGCGACAGACCGGTGCGCCGGACTACATTGATCAGGTGCTAGCCGAGCCGCGTAATAAGGGCGATGCCGGTGACCTTCTCTAAATTTTCGTGGGTTGCTTCCAGAATTCGCTCAGCTTCATCGCTGTTGCATCAACCATGACATTTCATTCCACGGTTGACTTCCTGCTTCAATAAGGCCGGTTTCACCAGGGTTGTTAAATCCTGGCCAGCGCCTTCCTCTCCACAGGCGTTACTTCCCGCCCAACTGGCGGTAGGTTCCTGAGAACGAGTAAAACTATATGTTTAACGACTAGGAAGTCAACAATTTCTATCAGAGCTAATGGCCTATGAACTGAGTTTAATGACGTATGGAATGCACTGTTGTAGCCTATTATGAAATAAAAATTTCAATAGCTGAAAACCCCTTATCGCATTATGCCCTAACCTTGAAGCCGGAGCAAATCCGGTTTGAAGCAGTGGTCAGCGCGTTATAACAGCTCCACATTCCCAGCCCTTTAACCTGAAGGATTGCGATGACGGTGATTAGTGCGACGTACCGTGTGGTGACGCCGATGTTTCTCGGCGACGCGAATCAGAAAGCCACCGGCCTGCGACCGCCCTCGGTCAGGGGGCGCTGCGTTTCTGGTGGCGAGCGCTGAACTGGGGGCGCTGCCAACGCGACGCCAGCCCGGCAACCGAGGCGCTTAAATGGCTCTATCGAGAAGAACAGCGCCTGTTTGGAACTGCCGCCGTGGTCGAGAATGACCGTCCGCTCGGTCAAGGCGCTTTCCTGCTTCGGATCAGCCAGCCGTCCCGAATCGCCACGGACGCCACTTGGCCGACGAACAATACCGGTAGCGGCTATCTCGGTTTTGGCTTAATGGAATCGGGCAATCCTGCGAATAACAACGATCAACCCCACCGGGAAGGGATCCGGGAGGGCATCGAGTTTGGCCTGGAACTGCGCTTCAAACCGGGGACCCGCTCCAGCGATATGGATGCCTTGCTCGAAACGCTACGGGCCTGGAATTTGTTCGGAGGACTAGGGAGCCGGGCGCGGCGCGGGTTCGGCTCAGTCACGCTGGTGAAAATGAATGATCAGGAGGCGCGACTTGACCGGATCGCTTATGAAGCGGCGGCGAATGCAATGCTACAGACAGCCGCTGAAACTACGGATTTCCCGTCCTACACCGCATTGAGCCGCCATGCCCGGTTCGGCATCCTGACCACCGGCAGCGAGGCGCGAATGACCCATAACCAGGTCGGGCTGCTCTACAAGGCGCATTGCAGTCAGGCCAGCACTCTGCCCAACAATCTGCGCGGCGCGGCCAAAATTCCGTTTGGCCTGCCCCTGCAAGGCGTCGATCTGGACAGCCGCCGCGCTAGTCCGCTGCTGTTCCATATTCACGCCCTGCGCGACGGGAGTTTCGCCGCCGCCGTGCTTTATCTGCCTGCTGAATTTCATCACGAGCGCCGTTATCAACCGGCAGACCTGACCGCGTTTTACCGCGAGGTCGCCCGGTTCGTACCGGCGGAGGCTCACCCATGACCGACCGCACCTTTCATTTCACCCTCGGCCCGGTGCAGGGGTTTGTCGCCCAAGCCCGTCGTACCCGCGATTTCTGGGCCGGTTCGTTTCTGCTGTCGTGGCTGGCCGGTGCGGCGATGCAAACCGTCATCGCCCAGCAGGCCAAGATCGAATTTCCTGCTGCTGACGAGGGCTATCTGGCCTGGCTGCGCGGCAATGGGCGCGGTCCACGACCGCGTCAGGGCGGTATCCCGAACCGCTTTAAGGCGACGGTTGGCGAACACTTTGATCCGATGTGGGTTGAACAGGCGGTGCGCGACGCCTGGCGGGCAGTGGCCGAGATCGTGTGGCAGGCGGATTTAGCGCGGCATTGCCAACGGTATCCAGCGACTCGCGTCATCTGGGACCGGCAGATCGACGGCTTCTGGGAAATCGCCTGGGTGATCGGCGACGACGATTCATTGCTGGATCGGCGCAAGAACTGGCGGACTCAACTCCCGCCGGATGAGGCCGGAATCAAGTGTTCGGTGATGGCCGGCTGGCAAGATTTGTCCGGTGTACCCGCGCCTGACGCCAAAGCCCTGGATGGTTTCTGGCAACCGGTGCGTGGGGATTGTGGGCGCGATCTGGCGGATGACGAGAGTCTGTGCGCGATTGCGTTCGTCAAGCGGCGCTTTCCGCATTACTTCGAGCAGGTGCAGGTAGCAATGCCGGGCAACTGGACGTTGCACGGCTGGCGGGTCAATCCACAAACGCCTTCAACGCTCGATTTAGCTGCAGCCCCGTGGCTGGCGCAAGTGGTTAAAAAGGAGTCGGAGGCGGTGTTATTGCGGTTACATGAAGCAGCCCGCTCGCTGTTTTCGCAGGAAGACAGCGGTATTCACCGGTTGCATTGCGTCAAGGACGCCTGCCAGATGCGGGGTCTGAATGCACTGAACAGCAGCGCCTTGTTCAGCCACGTTCTCGATAACCGCAAGGAATGCCCTGATCAGGCCGCAGTACGCGCAATGAAGCACGCCATGAAGGCGCTGAATCAGCAAGAGCCGCCCTCGCCGTTTTATGCCATTTTATTGATGGACGGCGACAGTTTGGGTGAATTACTGCGGCAATCAGGAACGGCGGTTTCCATTGCACTGGATCAATTCACCAGAAAGGTTCCTGACATCGTCTATAGCCATAACGGTTTTCTGATTTACGCTGGTGGTGATGATGTACTGGCGTTATTGCCGCTGGAGGATGCGCTGCAATGCGCGGCGGATATTCGCCAGTGCTATTTCAATGCCTTTGCTATTCAAGGATTGCCGTCAACCATTTCGGCGGCAGTCGAATATGCCCATGTCAAAATGCCGCTCACCCGGATTCTGCGCGATGCCCATTCATTGCTGGACGAGATTGCCAAGGAAGAACGCGGCCGTGATGCCATTGCAGTACGGGTCTGGAAACCGGGCGGTCAGGCGCTGGAATGGGCGATGCCGTGGGAACGGGCGTTTGCCGCTGATCGACAGATCAAAATTGCACAATTAGCCACGCAATTTTCAGGTAATAACACTGAATTCAGCAGCAAGTTTTTCTACCGGATCCGCGAGCGTTTCGACCTGCTCAATCCACCGCGCCCCAAACCAGGTCAGACGCAAGAAGAAGCCATTTTTAACAAAGACGATGCCTTGTCATTGCTGGCCGTGGATTATCTGGCGTCCGGGATTAATGAAGGGCGCCGCGACAAGCTGAAGATCAAGGACGCCGAGGCCATTATCCAGCCGTTGCTGGAGCAATGCCGGCCGGTAGTTCGTAGCAAAAGCGACGAGGGAGTGAGTTTCTCCACCAGCAACCGCCTGGAAGCCGACGGTGCCTTGCTGGTGCGATTTCTGGCGCATAAGGGAGTGGAGCGGTGATGAGCCATAAAAAACAATGGCGATTTGATCCCTTGGATAGCTGGTTTTTCCGCGAAGCACGGGCTTTCGATACCAGCGGCAGTCATGAGTTAAGCAGTCTGTTTCCACCACCGGCTCGCACCGTGGCCGGAGCCATTCGCACCCTGATTGGCGAAATGCAGGGCGTGGATTGGGAACGGTTCGCCCAAGCGGGTGAGTATCCCGATCTTAAACAGCAGATCGGCGTTGATGACGATCTCGGCCTGTTGAAAATGACGGGGCCTTATCCGTTGTGGAAGGGTCAGCAGTTATATCAGAGGTTGTATCCCGCACCGTTGCATCTGCTGGCGAAAGCGAAGGAATACGTTTTCTTGAAACCCGGCGAACCCGTGGCGTGTGATTTGGGCAAGGTGCGATTGCCGGAAAAGCCAAAAGATTCCCTGCCTGGTGCAAAACCACTGGAAACCGCTTGGCTGGACGGCGCTGACCTGCAACGGGTACTGGGCGGTGAATCCCCCAAAACCGTGTACCACGCCAAAGACTTATACGATACGGAACCCCGGCTCGGCATTGCCCGGAACCCTGCACAACGCACGGCTGCTGATGGTCTGCTGTACCAGACCCGCCATGTCCGACCCCGCTCCGGGCTGGCGATTGGCGCAACCGTTAGCGGGATTGCGCCGGAACTGCACCCTGATCGTGGCGTGATCCGCTTTGGCGGCGAGGGCCGGGCCAGTGCGGTGACCGTAAACCCGATCCCGCCAGCGTTGGCCCCACCGGTTATTACCGGCCACCACCTGCTGCTGGTCTTGCTGACCCATGCCGATTTTGGCGGCGGCTGGTTGCTGCCCGGTTTCGTGCCGGACATCCAGCACGATGTTCAAGTCTGGCGCGGGCAACTCCACGGCGTTGATCTGATGCTGCATAGCGCGGCGCTGGGCAAGGCGGCGCGAGAAGGCGGCTGGGATTTGCTGCATCAGCAACCACGCCCGGTGGTCAGCCTGATCCCGGCGGGCAGCGTGTATTTCTGCACGGTGACGGGCGATCCCCAAAGCGCGGTGGCGGCGTTGCATGGTGGCCATGTGGGGCGAAATACCGCGCTGGGACGGGGAGAATTAGCCGTCGGCCTTTGGAAATCCTGAGAGTTTCGGAGAGAAAAAAATGAACAATCACACTGCATTGCTGGGTCTGTTGGCCGAGACTTCGATTCACGCCGGCGCAGGCCAGATGGCCGGCGTCATTGATCTGCCGATTCAACGCGAAGCTCACACCGCGTGGCCGGTGGTGTTCGGTTCGGCGGTCAAGGGAGCATTACGGACTCTGGCTAATGAACAGAAAGCGCCCTGGCTGATTTCAGTGTTTGGTCCGGAAACGAGTAGCGCCCATGAACACGCCGGGCGCTCCTGGTCAGCGATGCGCGGCTCTTGCTGTTACCCGTGCGCTCGTTGACCAGCCATTTCAAGTGGGTCACCTGCCCGGCCCTGCTGAAACGCTTCCGCGCTGACGCCGAGCGGCTGCGGCTGAAAGATGCGACTTTTCCGGTTCTCGAAATTGACGATCCGAATCGGGCGCTGGTGCCGGAAGGCGCTGCGAATGGGCTGTTCCTGGAAGAATTTCGCTTCGCGACCCAGTCCGCCGATCTGAGCGCAGCGATCGCGGCGCTGGCCCGGTTAATGGGTCGGCAAGACGCCGCCGCTGCCCTGCAAAAGCAACTGGTGGTGGTGCATGACGACCGGTTTAACCATCTGGCGCAGTTCGCTACCCCGGTCAACGCCCATGTCTGCCTGGACAACGCTACCAAGACGGTCAAGCCCGGAGCGCTGTGGTACGAGGAAAGTCTGCCGCCGGACACCGTGCTTTATGTGGGTCTCTACGCGCAGGCGAGCCGGGTCAAGGATAACCGGAAGACCGCCGCCGCAGTCCTCGATCATGTCACCGGCGAGTTATTCGCCGAACCGTATCTGCAACTGGGTGGCAATGAAACGGTAGGCATGGGTTGGTGCAAGGTGACGATTTGCCGGGGGGAGGGTTGAGCGATGAGCAAGAAAGGGAAATTTGCCCCGGCCATCAAATCGAGTGTGGCGACCAAGCCAGCGGTTCTAACGCCATCGGTCGCGACTACACAGCCCGCGAGTCAAACCACCCCTCGGCCTGTAACTCGGCCCGCGAGTCAAACCACCCCGGCGACTTCGTCGCCACACCTCCTTATCCAAGGAGGGGAACAAGATCAGCATCAGCATCATCATCATAATCCGCATCAACATCAATCAGTTCCTGCGAACGCTACCTTGCAACAGCGCCGGGCGTACTTTGCCTTGACCCGGATTCGGAAGCTGGCGGATGAGTGGAAAGACGAGCCGAAGAAACAAAAGGAATTCAATAGCTACGCCAGTGCGATGCCGTTCATGATCCACGCTAATGGTCTGGGGCAAACGGCGGCATTTTATCGACGCAAGGGACCTGACCACACCTATTACCGGCTCTACCAACTGCTTGGCGACTGGCTGAGAGAGGCCGATCAGCCGTTTGCCGGGAGTACTGACCTGCTGGACGGGATCACCCAATTCAGCATGGACGCTTATCTGGCGGCGCAGGTCGAGGCGATGCTGTTTCTCGACTGGGTCAAGAAGTTGGCCAGCGCCTTTCTGGCGCGTGATGAGGAGAACGGATCATGAGCCTGCCTTTGTATCGACAGGACCCGGAACCGACGCTGGCGACGGAGGGCAACCGGGGGCTTTGGTACAACCGCTTTTTCAATCGCTACACGGCTGAGTGGACTATTCCCGATACCGGCAAGACGCAGTGGGTGAGCGAGAACGCCGGGATCATCGGCCAGCGTGAGGTATTGCAAACCCAGGCGTTGCGGCAGTTGGCGCTGATTACCGCGCTCGGCGGGCGCGGCGCGGTGTTCGAGACGGATTGGCATTTCGCGACCGGGCTTGGCTTGCCGCATCCGGTGGAGAACGGCCTGGCCTGGCATCACACCCTTGGCATCCCGTATCTGGCCGGCAGCGGGGTGAAAGGTCTGGTTCGGGCCTGGGTGGAAGTCTGGGACGACACCTTGAATGCTGAGGAAAAAACCCGCCGGATCATCCGCTGGTTCGGCGATCTGCAACAGGCCGGACAGTTCCGGTTCTTCGACGCCTTGCCGGTGGAACCGGTGATGCTGACCGCCGACGTGATGACCCCGCACATGGACCAGTGGTACGAGAAAGGCGGGAAGATCGGTGAATCTGGTGAAGACCTGCACCGGCGAATCCCTGCTGACTGGCACAATCCGGTGCCGGTGCCGTTTCTGGTGGTGCAAAAAGCCAAGCTGCTGGTGGGCATCGCCCCGCGCCGCCCGGAGTTTGCCGGGGAATTGCCGCAAGTGTTTGCGGCGCTGAAACAGGCGTTGGACGGGTTGGGCGCGGGGGCCAAGACCGCTGCCGGTTACGGGCGGATGGTCGATGACGCCGGTGCAACGGTCAGCTTGCGGGAGAAAGCCGAGCAGGTCAGGGAGCGTGAAGCTGACCGGAACCGCTCACCGCAGCAACGCGCATTACGGGCGTTGCAACGCCGTTTTGAGACTGACCGGGAACGCGGCGTTAAGGAAGCCGGCGGTGAACTCATAGGCCAGACCAATCAGTGGCTTAAAGAGGGGCTGACGTGGCCGAAACCGGATCGGGAAGAATTGGCCGTGCTGGCCGAGACGATTTTTGGCTATGTCGGCTGGGGCAATAACGCCAAAAAGCGGGAGCGCAAGGACAAGATCGCGGCGTTGCGGGCATCAACTACGCCCACGCCGGGTTAAAAAACCAGCGACAAGCTTGTCAGACCGGACAAAACACGGCACGGCTGGCACGCTGCGCTCCAGGAATAAGGAGGATCATCATGTTTCAACGTCTGCATGAGTTAAGCCATTGTCTGCCGGAGCGAGCCGCCTGGGAACGCTTGAATGAGGGAATGCCGACTAATTACGACCGGGGGCTAGCGCTTTGTTTTGGCTCCAGTGGCGAATGGCATGGGGTCAAGACTTATTTGGGCAACCGGAGCGTCATTTATCGTTCCGGGCCGCCCAATGGCACTGATTTCACCCCCTGCTGCAAACTGGCGGGCAATACCGGCACTCGACTCGCCAATACGGTGAAGGCACTCACGGATTACCGCGAATTACCCGGCGACAAGCGACAATGGCTGACTGACAGCCTTGACGCCTTCAACAACAACCGGGAAGCGTATTGGGCGGAGGTCGAGGCCAAACAGAAGGAGGTGGGTGTAGATAAGGATCATCGTGGCTACGTCTATTGGGCTGATGCAGAAATGAACCCGGTCTACGGCTGGCCGGAAACTAAAGCATTCATGGTCGATCGGGCGCTGGAAGCCTTTGCTGATAAAGGCGGAGTTCGCAAACAGGGCAGTTGCGCCGTGTGCGGGCAAACCGGCATCAGTGTTTACGGTAACTACACGGTGCTGGCCTGCTACAACCTGAATAACCCCGGCAGCATCGCCGGCGGCTTCCAGGCCCATCGGGCGGATCGCAATTTCCCGGTCTGCGGTGATTGCGCCCTGTCTGTCGCCGAGACGTATACGTTCGCCGAAACCCACCTGTCCAGCAGCATGGCCGGACAGAGCTATCTGATTCTGCCTTACAGCAATCATCCAGAGGTGCGGGAGGAGTTGCGCACCCGGTTCAGCCAGCGGCCTGACCGTTATCAACTGGGCAAACACGATCTGATGGCCGACGAACTGGCGCTGACTGAGGAATTTGCCGGTTATGGCGATCAACTGGCGTTTGCGCTGATTTTCTACAAGCAACAGAACGCTGCCTGGCGGGTACAGGCCGAGGTCCAGCAATTGTTGCCCAGCCGCCTGCGGGTTTTGCATGACGCGGGCAAGGCGATTGCCCACGCCGCCGATCTGACCGTCGAGGACAAGAAGGAGAGCAAACCGGTCCATATCAGCGCGCTGACCTTCAAGATCTTTTCCAGCGCCAGCGAAGACCCCAGCGCCGAAACGCTGCGCCAATGGCTGGCGGCGCTGTTCGCCGGCCAGACCGTAGATGATCCCCATTTCCTGCATCATCTGGTCGCCAAACTGCTGAGTACCGGCAGAAGCGCCCCTGATTTTCTGCACTGGCAGACCCGGCAGGCTTGGGGCCTGTACCGCTATGCCCGTCTGACGCAGCTCATTATTCCCGATCCTGTTACGGAGCATCCCGCCATGTCTGAAACCATCCCCAACAGCGCCTATGGCCGCTATGTGCTGCAACACGCTGATTTCTTTCGCCGTCCGGAAGGGGTCATCGCCTTCCTGACCGGTTGCTATGCCTCTCAGGTGGCCTCGGTGCAGCGCCAGGAGCGCGGCGCGGACCCCTTCACCAAGAAATTTATTGGCCGGTTGCTAACCCGGCAGCACTTGCAACGGTTGTACCGGGAGGGCCACGGCAAATTGGCTCAGTACGGCAAGCTCGGCTACGTCATTACTGGGCTGGACCCGGACTTGGCCAACGCCTGGGTGGTCTGCGGCGAAGGGTGGGACATCAGCGATGAGCAGGCCACCTTTGCCTTCACGGTCGGCTACAGCCTGGCTTACCGGATCGGGCAGCTTGATGCTCAAAAGTAATCTGTTCATTCCATCACCCAACGCATAAGGACTCTGAAGCCATGACTGCAATCACCCATCGTTACGAATTTCTGTTCCTCTACGAGGCCAAGGACTGCAACCCGAACGGCGATCCGCTGGATGAAAACCGGCCTCGTACCGATCCGGAAACGGGCGAGGCCACGGTTAGCGATGTGCGGATCAAGCGCACCGTGCGTGATTACTTTCTGAGCCTGGAGTCGGACGTGGCAAAGCGGCTGGCGGCGGGCCGGGAAGTGCTGATCCGCGACACCCTCAAGGCGGACGGTTACCTGTCCGAGGGCAAGGATCGCGCCGAGCAGTTCCTGGCTGAAGCGGCTAAGGGCAAGAAGGGCGAGGAAAAGCGCCGGACACTGGAGGCGGCGGTATTGCGTGGCTGCATTGATGCCCGGCTGTTCGGGGTGACGCTACCGCTGGGCAAGAACGAACCCTCCCTGCAACTGACCGGGCCGGTGCAGTTTTCCGCCTTCAACCGCTCGCTGCATCGGGTATCGCCAACCCTGGTGCAGCAAACCGCCGCCTATGCGGGCAAGGACAACAGCAACCAGAAATCCTTTGCGGAACGCTGGCTGTTGCCCTACGCGCTGATCGCTGCCTACGGAGTCGCCAACGAAACCGCCGCGCAAACCACCGGGTTGAGCGAGGCCGATATTGATTTGTTGCTGCGCGGGCTGTGGCGCGGGACGGCGGCGCTGAATACCCATTCCAAGCTCGGTCACGATCCGCTGCTGCTGGTGGTTGCGCACTATCAGCCGGGCTATCGGCTGGGCGCTTTACCGCGCCGGATCGACCTGGCGGATCGGACCGTGGAAGACACCGCACTGCGCTCGACCCGGGATTACCGGCTGGAGGTCGGCGAACTGCTGGCTGCCTGGCGCGACTACCCGATGCTGACCGGGTTGCGAGTGATGCAGGACCCGCGCCTGCAATGCCGGGCCGGCGAACAGGTGGGACTATTCATGGAACTGGCCGGATCGGCCGGTCTGCCGGTAGCGGCGCTGGATATTTGATCATGCGCACCCTGGTCTTTGAGGTCTCCGGGGAGTACGGGCAATTCAAGAAGCCGTATTCCCCGATGAGTCCGGTGAGCTATCCCCTGCCGCCGCCACCGGCGGTGCTGGGGATGCTGGGCGCGATCCTTGGTTACGGCAAGGACCAGTACGCCCAGCGCCTGGGCTGGGAGCGGGTGCGGATTGCGGTGGGGCTGCGCGCCCCGGTGCGATTGTTCCGCGCCGCGCTCAACCTGCTACAAACCAAGACCGGCACCGATGGGTTCTTCCGCCCTCTGGCGGGGCAAAACGTCCATACCCAGGTGCCGTTCGAGTTCCTGCGCCGGCCCCATTTCCGGGTCTACGTCGCCGGGCTGGCGGAACCGGTCGCTGACGATCTGGCGGAACGGTTACGGGCGGGGCGCAGCGCCTACACCGTATCGCTGGGTCTGGCGCCCTGTCTGGCGGAACTGGCTTGGGTCGGCGAATGGCCGGCGCAGGCCCTGCCGACGGGCGAATGGGCGGCGGATACCGCGATCCCGGTGCAGGCTCAAACCATCATTCACTACGAAGAGGGTCGCCATTACCACCGGCTGCGGATTCCGGCGGCGATGGATGGCGAACGCATTGTGCATCGCTATCAGGAGATCGTACTGGCCGAGGACGGTCACCCGGTTCGCGGCCAGAGTGAGGAGGGAAGCTGTTATGGCGTCGGCGCTGACACCGTTGCCTTTCTCTGAAACCTTTGCGCACCCCAACGATCCGCTGCCGGTGCATCTGGAGCGGGTCGCGGAACGGGCGGCGGCCAGTATTGCGCCCACGGCTCAGGCCGAGATTCGGGCGATTGCGGCGGTGGCTGGGCTGTTCCATGACCTGGGCAAAGCGACGCCGTGGTTTCAGGACTACCTGTTGCGGCGTGGTCGGCGCTCGGCGCTCAGCCACCATGCCGAAAGCGGCGCGGTACTGGCCTGGTGGTACAGCGGAGAACTGGACTGGCCGTTATGGCAGCGGTTAGCGACATTTATCGCGGTACGGCGGCATCACGGGGCGCTGCTGTTTCAGGCATGGCCGGACTTGCTGGAGCAAACCCGCGATACCTTTCGCGATCCGGCGGAAGCGCTGCCCGTGCAGGTTGCGACGCTGGACTTACCAGGCATTCACGGCTGGCTGGTAGGGATCGCGGAACGGCATCCTGATTTTGGCTTGCCGACGGCGTTAAGGCCGCTGACCGTGGACAGTATCGAAGCCCGGCTGCGGGATCAGCGCATCGCGGGAGGCTCCAAATTACGCAAGGCGTTTGGGTCGGTGGATCAGGCACTGGCGACGCTGGCCGGGTTTGGGGCCTTGCTGGCGGTGGACAAAACCGATGCGGCGTTGCAGGGCGGACGGATCGCCCGGCAGGCGTTGCCGGCGAATGCGGTGACGGTATATCAGCGAAAAATCCCCCCTAACCTCCCTTTTTCAAAGGGGGGAATCCATCAGCGGCGCGAGCAGATTGCAGCGCTGGTTGCCCGGACCTGGCTGGCGCATCTGGCGACCCCGTTGCTGACGTTGACCGCGCCGACCGGGGCGGGCAAGACCCTGACGATTCTTCATGCTGCCTTGCAGGTCCGCAGCCGGCTGGCGGAACAATGGGGCGTCGCGCCACGGATCATCTACTGCCTGCCCTTCACCTCGGTGATCGACCAGAATCATGCGGTATTTCGCGCGGTGCTACGCAGTAATGGCCTGCCGGATCAGGAGGACTTGCTGCTGAAACACCATCATTTGACCGAGGCGATATTTCGCACCGGGGACAGCGAGCATCAGGCGGATGGGGCCGGGCAGTTGCTGACCGAAACCTGGCAGAGCGAGCTGGTGGTCACCACCTTTCATCAATTGCTGCATTCGCTGCTCAGTCCGCGCAACGCCAATCTTAAGCGGGCCGGGCAATTGACCGGGGCGCTGGTGCTGCTGGACGAGGTGCAGGCGCTGCCGTTGCGTTATTGGGAAGCGTTGCGACAATTGCTGATGGCGGCGACCCGGAGTCTGGGGGCGCGGTTTGTGCTGCTGACCGCCACCCGGCCATTGATTTTCCAGCCGGGTGATGCGGTGGAACTGTTGCCGGACCACGAGACGCACTTCCGGGCACTGACCCGCACCCGTCTGTATGGACATCATCGGGAGCCGCTGGGGGTTGACGCATTCGCCGAGCGGCTGATCACCGGTCTGCGCACCCACTCGCGGGCCGCGCTGGTGATCGTCAACCGGCGGCGGGCGGTGCGAAGCCTGTTTGCGGTGCTGCGGGAAGCGTTGCCGGGGCGACCGCTGGTTGCCTTGTCGACCAGTCTGACGCCGCTGGATCGCCGGGTGCGGATTCGCCTGATTCAGCGGCTGTTGCGGCAGGGCCAGCCGGTGGTAGCGATCACTACCCAACTGGTCGAAGCCGGAGTGGATTTCAGCTTTCCGGTGGTGCATCGGGATTTGGGACCGCTCGACTCGATTATCCAGGCGGCGGGGCGTTGCAATCGGCATGGCGAAAACAGCGGTGCGCCGGGCGAGGTGTACCTGTGGCAGTTGCAGGCTAATCGGACGGATGGCAGCTTGGGTGAACGGCTATGGCAGCGGGTGTACGACAGCGCCCTGATTGAGGTGACCCTGGAGACGCTGGGGGAGGCGGATACCTGGGAGGAATGCGAGTTTCTGGAGTTAAGCCAGCGCTATTTTGCGGGGTGCCGGGCGCGGCAGGATCAGGTTCGGGTTGATGAGCAGTTGGCGCGCGGCGACCTGGCCGGGGTGGAGCATGATTTTCGGTTGATTGCGGATGGCCCGCCCACGGTGTCGCTGTTCATTGTGCAAAAGCCGGGGGACGTGATGCTGTGGGAAAGGTACCGGGCGATTTGGGATGATCCGCAGTTGGGGCCGGCGAAACAGGAACAGCGGTTTCGCCCGTTCAAGCGGGCGTTTTACGAGCGGGTCGTGCAGGTTTACGCCCAGGAAGCGCCGGGGCTGGATCGTGATGCAGTCAACCGGCTGGACGCCGGCCCGGAAACCTATGATCGTGAGGCGGGCTTTATTGGCCTGCTGGGAGAAAGCGCCGTATGCATCTTTTGACAAAAATTCCTTTGACCCATGTTGAATTGCGCTGGGATCGCGAGCTGGCTGGCGGCGAAGCAGAGACCCGGGCCAAGCAACTGCGTGGGGCGCTGGCTGAGGCCTTTGCTGATGATGATCTGTTTCACCAGCATGATCGGGCCAGTGGCAAGGCGCTGTATCGCTACCCGCAGGTGCAATACCGCTGGCGGGATGGACGAGGGCTGGTCGTGGGCTGGGGAGCGGCGGCCGGGCGATTGCTGACGATGCCGTGGCTCGATTTAACGCTGCGTCTGGGTGAGGATGCGGTGATGGTGAGCGATGCGGCCATGACGATGCATTATGGCCCGTTCGGGGTCAGCGAACGATTGCTGCGCTATCATCTGGTGACGCCGGTGCTGCTGTTTAATGCGGAGAACTATCATCGTTATCAAGCGATGGGGCCGGCGGAGCAGCAGGTAGAACGCGACCGCTTGCTGGTGGCCGGCTTGTTGACGGCATTGCGGGGGGTGGAGGTGAAATTTCCGGAGCGGCTCTATGCGACTTTCACCGAGATTCGTTTCCGCCCCTGCCGTTACAAGGGTCAGGAATTGCTCGGCATTAGCGGCAAACTGGTGTGCAATGCCGTGTTACCCGATGGTTTCGCGCTCGGTCATGCGGTGAGCCACGGCTTTGGGTGGCTGATGGGCGGGTAAGGCGGGTTGTTGGTGCGGTGATCTTTAAAAATTTAATCAGCAGTTTTTCTCTTTCTGGTCGGGGAATGTGGTGGGTTGTGGGAAAAGAAAATCCCCCCAGACCCCCCTTTTTCAAAGGGGGGAATTTCTACAACGCCAACCAGATCGCGCCGCAATGGCTAATCCAATACAACAAGGATTGAAACGAAGTTATCTGCATCGGCAGGGCCGCAATGGCTAATCCAATACAACAAGGATTGAAACAAACGGATGGCTACAGTAGGGCGGGTTAGGCGTAGTCGTAACCGTAACCCGCATTCAGTGGCACGGTTAAAACGGTGGATTACGCTCCGCTAATCCGCCCTACCCAGTACTGGATTCCTGCATTTACGGGTATGGCGAAAACCTATTCAGAGTTGGTATAAGGATTAAAAAATGGACCTAATTTTGACGACTTTTGGGACTTATCTTCACCGGCAAGGTGAGATGTTTGTGGTGAAAATCAAGGAACAGAAACAGGAGGTTTCTTCGAGAAAGGTGCGATCGATTGTGATCACGACTGGAGCGAGTCTTTCGACGGATGCGATTGAGTTGGCGGTGGAGAAGAATATCGACATCGTGTTTCTCGATCAGGTCGGGCATCCCTATGGGCGGGTCTGGCATGGTCGTCCGGGTTCAACCACCGCCATTCGGCGAGAGCAATTACGGTTGGCGGATACTGAAAAAGGTTTGCGATTGGCTTTAGGCTGGTTGCTACGCAAGTTCGATAACCAAGTGGAGTTTTTGCGTGAAGCGCGGCAACGGCGCAGCCGATTGTCAGCGGCATTGACCGAGAAGATTAACGCGCTACTGGAATTACGAAAGTCGCTGGAAGCAGTGGATGGAGAATTGGAAATGGTGCGCGGAACCATTATGGGTTTCGAGGGCCGGGCTGGGCGGACTTATTGGGAAGCAGTGAATTTGTTGCTACCTGATCATTTTCAGTTTGAGGCGCGGTCACGCAATCCCGCCAAGGATGAGTTTAATTGCTTGCTCAACTATTCCTATGGGGTGTTGTATGGCACTGTAGAGCGGGCCTGTATTCTGGCAGGACTCGATCCTTATGTGGGATTTGTTCACACCGATCATTATCAGAAAAAATCATTGGTGTTTGATTTAATCGAATGTTATCGAATATGGGCTGATGAAACCGTCGTCGGATTATTCGCGGCGCGCAAGGTGAAACCGGACCTGTTTGACCGATTACAAAATGGGCTGACTCTTAACAAAGAGGGAAAGGTCGTTTTAATGGGGCAGTTTAGCGAGTATCTGGATGAGAGTATTCGTTACCGCAATCGGAATATCAAGCGGCGGGATACCGTGCAACTGGATTGTCACCGGATGGCGAACGAGTGGATTGGGAGGATTAGCGATGAAGACGACTCAGACGCTGGTGTGGATACTGTATGACATTGTGGAAAATCGGCCACGCACCAAGATTGCCAAGTTGTGTAAGGAGGCTGGATTATATCGGGTGCAGAAGTCGGTATTTTTAGGAACCATTGAACGCAACCGGCTGGATGAATTACGTTTGGCCATTGAGGAGTGGTCTGACCAGCAAGTTGATTCGGTGTATATATTCCCCATGTGTGAGCCAGACTTCAAGAAAGTGATTCTTCTTGGACAGGCTTTTGATAAAAAGTTGGTGACTGATGAGGTGCTGGCGCTATTTTTATGAGTGAGCAAACTCCTGATAATGAACGTACACCGATGATTACACCATCGGAAGTGCTGGAGCATGTTTATTGTCCGCGTTTCACCTGGTTTATGAGTGTTCAAAACATTCCTCAGCATGAGGAGACGCGGTTTAAGGTGCTAAAAGGACGAGAAGTGCATCAACGACGCGCCACTGAAAACCGCGACTATCTGCGGCGGAAAATTGGGGCGGTAAAGCGGGAAATTGAGGTTTATCTGGCGTCCCCAGTATTGCGATTGCGTGGAATTGTGGATGAGGTTTTATGGCTAAATGATGGAACGATGGCACCATTAGATTACAAATATACGGAGTCACGGGATGCGGTTTTCAAGACCCACGAGACGCAGATTATGATGTATGCAATGCTGATTCGGGAGATCTATCAGCAACCGGTGACCAGAGGATTTGTCGCTTATGTCCGGAATGGAAATCAGTTGTTGGAAGTTCCGATCAGTGAGGAAAAAATGGCAAAGGTACGGTTGCTAATCAGGGAGATTTTTGACATTATCAACACCGGTCGATTGCCGAGCAGGACTTCATCGAAACTCCGGTGCGAAGACTGCTGCTACAAAAATATTTGTGTGTAGCGGCTCATAGCTTCCAGTCCATTGATTTTTAAAAGGAACTCGGCGTTTTTTTGATGCAGGGCAACCGAAAAACCGGGGATAATCCATGAATCCAGTCCAAAATGAGGAGAAAACGGTTATAGCTAAAATCAATTATGCTGTTGATAATAAAGAAATTTTTCCAAAATGCGGCCGCAATGGCTAATCCAATACAACAAGGATTGAAACCTTTCAATCAACCGGATAAACTCCGGGTTGTAATGCTGGCCGCAATGGCTAATCCAATACAACAAGGATTGAAACATCAATCCAGCTAGGGCCCGCAATCTGCTCAAAACAAGCCGCAATGGCTAATCCAATACAACAAGGATTGAAACTCTCATGGGCCGCGCCAGTCGATACCTTCAACCGCGCCGCAATGGCTAATCCAATACAACAAGGATTGAAACCTCAAGTCGCGGATACCGCCGCGATCACCATCGGGCCGCAATGGCTAATCCAATACAACAAGGATTGAAACTGTAGCGACGCGCAATCTGTCCTGCAAAGATAACGGGGCCGCAATGGCTAATCCAATACAACAAGGATTGAAACCCAACCTCACTTTCCGCGCTGATCGCTGGGTGTCTGGCCGCAATGGCTAATCCAATACAACAAGGATTGAAACTCGCCGGTTCGCCGCGCTTCACCCTCGGCAGCAAGGTGCCGCAATGGCTAATCCAATACAACAAGGATTGAAACCAGATCAGTCGCGTCGGTTTCCTTGCGCGTAGCTGGCCGCAATGGCTAATCCAATACAACAAGGATTGAAACCTGAATCAGCAGGTCGTAGCTTTTCTGTTCCAGGGTGGCCGCAATGGCTAATCCAATACAACAAGGATTGAAACCAGGTAAAGCCTTGTGGTTTGGCGCTGTGAGATGGAGCCGCAATGGCTAATCCAATACAACAAGGATTGAAACCAGATCAGTCGCGTCGGTTTGCGCCCGGGTGGCAGCCGCAATGGCTAATCCAATACAACAAGGATTGAAACCTGAATCAGCAGGTCGTAGCTTTTCTGTTCCAGGGTGCCGCAATGGCTAATCCAATACAACAAGGATTGAAACTAGCGGTCCAGCGCCGCCTTGGCTGCCGCCGTGGCATGCCGCAATGGCTAATCCAATACAACAAGGATTGAAACTTGTAATCTTAGAATCAAATGTATATCCGAATCTCTTAGCCGCAATGGCTAATCCAATACAACAAGGATTGAAACATCGTAATCGGGCTGTTCTGGGCCGGGCCAACCTGGGCCGCAATGGCTAATCCAATACAACAAGGATTGAAACCGGATCCTGCCCCGGCTCGGTCAAATCCAACCGGCGCCGCAATGGCTAATCCAATACAACAAGGATTGAAACCACTCCCTTAACCGACTGGGTAATGGTCACCGCGTTGGCCGCAATGGCTAATCCAATACAACAAGGATTGAAACCTGAGCGGCGGTCCCGGTTGATGATCGCCGGCAGTGCCGCAATGGCTAATCCAATACAACAAGGATTGAAACCTGAGCGGCGGTCCCGGTTGATGATCGCCGGCAGTGGCCGCAATGGCTAATCCAATACAACAAGGATTGAAACATGTAGGAACGGGCGTATCGACGACCTTGTATTGGGCCGCAATGGCTAATCCAATACAACAAGGATTGAAACAGGATCGCCACTGGCCAACTCACGGACTGAAACAGCGCCGCAATGGCTAATCCAATACAACAAGGATTGAAACCCATTGCCTTATTCCTAGTTGACCGCGTGGCCGGTGGCCGCAATGGCTAATCCAATACAACAAGGATTGAAACGTGACCACCGGAATCCACACACGCGGCGCTGATTCGGCCGCAATGGCTAATCCAATACAACAAGGATTGAAACAGTACAAGTCGCTGGTCTGGCATGTCGGTAGCGATACCGCGAAAGGCCGCAATGGCTAATCCAATACAACAAGGATTGAAACCTCGAATGGATGAATTAAACGAAGGAATGGGGGTACTGCCGCAATGGCTAATCCAATACAACAAGGATTGAAACCAGCGAGAGAAGCGGCTTTAGTTTGTAATGGAAAATGCCGCAATGGCTAATCCAATACAACAAGGATTGAAACTCGAACCGGCCGGGTCTAACCCTCCGTATGATTTCAGCCGCAATGGCTAATCCAATACAACAAGGATTGAAACATCGCGTTGCGCGATACACCTAGTGTCGAACTCGCTGTGCCGCAATGGCTAATCCAATACAACAAGGATTGAAACGATACTGACTGGAGCTAACTGATGGCGACGGCGGTTGCCGCAATGGCTAATCCAATACAACAAGGATTGAAACATAGCCTCAAAGACCAGCCGTACTATATTTGGAGCCGCAATGGCTAATCCAATACAACAAGGATTGAAACTCTAAATTACCGGCCCGCCGATGCAATTCCATTAGGCCGCAATGGCTAATCCAATACAACAAGGATTGAAACGCACTGGGGCCGGGCGCTGACCGGGATCAGTGTGGGCCGCAATGGCTAATCCAATACAACAAGGATTGAAACATTAACTGGCCGATACGTTGCCCGGTGACTCCGTAATGCCGCAATGGCTAATCCAATACAACAAGGATTGAAACACTCGCCCATACGACTCGCCAAGTATCCTTCCTTGATGCCGCAATGGCTAATCCAATACAACAAGGATTGAAACTTGCGCTTGGCGGAACTCTCCACCCAGCCCAATTTGCCGCAATGGCTAATCCAATACAACAAGGATTGAAACTCGTTTTCAGCGGCGGGGTTAGCGGGGTTAGCGGGGTGCCGCAATGGCTAATCCAATACAACAAGGATTGAAACCCCGGTATCCGCCCCGATGTGCTGACGACCCTTGACGCAGCAATGGCTAATCCAATACAACAAGGATTGAAACCCATTACATGAGGCTCTTCCAATGACTGTTCAAATTCGCCGCAATGGCTAATCCAATACAACAAGGATTGAAACACGTGGTAACCCCTGTGGTAACCCCTGACCGATCCAGCCGCAATGGCTAATCCAATACAACAAGGATTGAAACTCGATGCCCTGCGAGGCGCTGGTGGCGCTGGCATAACTGCCGCAATGGCTAATCCAATACAACAAGGATTGAAACAACAAGGTTTTGCGGTCGTTGCCAGTCAACGCAACGGCCGCAATGGCTAATCCAATACAACAAGGATTGAAACCTGAGGAAGCCGGAGCCAATGCCAGTAAGGCGCAACTGCCGCAATGGCTAATCCAATACAACAAGGATTGAAACCCTAGCAGGCTCTCGCCTTTCAATCGGTATTGCCGGCGCCGCAATGGCTAATCCAATACAACAAGGATTGAAACCAGGGTAAAACGAGGCGCTTGCGATTGTTACAAGCAAGCCGCAATGGCTAATCCAATACAACAAGGATTGAAACATCAATCCAGCTAGGGCCTGCAATCTGTTCAAAGCACCGCCGCAATGGCTAATCCAATACAACAAGGATTGAAACTCACGGTGATCCATGCTTTGCCTTCTGGCGTATCCAGCCGCAATGGCTAATCCAATACAACAAGGATTGAAACTCAGTCCATGAGCCGGTTGTACATCAATCAATTTGTGCCGCAATGGCTAATCCAATACAACAAGGATTGAAACTGGAGACAATGATGCTTTTAAGGGCGCAGTGAATCGCCGCAATGGCTAATCCAATACAACAAGGATTGAAACAAGTGCGTCCCGGCGATCTGGTGCAGATTGTCCGCAGCCGCAATGGCTAATCCAATACAACAAGGATTGAAACACCGAGCGGCTTGCGACGGTAGCGAAGTGGCAACGCGCCGCAATGGCTAATCCAATACAACAAGGATTGAAACTCTCATGGAGCCGTTTATGACGCATGAACTCCCTACCGCCGCAATGGCTAATCCAATACAACAAGGATTGAAACATAGTAAAGGTCACTATATGACGTAAATTGTTAGTTTGCCGCAATGGCTAATCCAATACAACAAGGATTGAAACTTTTCCCCTTTTGGGAGATGCCTTAATTGAATTTCAGGCCGCAATGGCTAATCCAATACAACAAGGATTGAAACCTTCTCATCTCGACGCAAGGTGTCAAGCCGGGCCTGGGCCGCAATGGCTAATCCAATACAACAAGGATTGAAACTACGCCAGTCCCGCTTCATTCCACGTTGTCATCCATGCCGCAATGGCTAATCCAATACAACAAGGATTGAAACTACCTTATCAGGATACTCAAACATTCTGATAATAAGCCGCAATGGCTAATCCAATACAACAAGGATTGAAACGCGAAGCCGGCTCTCTCCGCCAGCTGCCTTTTGCTATGCCGCAATGGCTAATCCAATACAACAAGGATTGAAACTATAGAATGCGGTATATAGCCAATGAGAATGATTCGCGCCGCAATGGCTAATCCAATACAACAAGGATTGAAACTATAGCCGTCATAATTTTTTTTTGCGCCGTGGCAACGCCGCAATGGCTAATCCAATACAACAAGGATTGAAACGGTTGTTGCCGTGTTTCTTGGCTAAGTCGCTAGTCCATGCCGCAATGGCTAATCCAATACAACAAGGATTGAAACCCAATAGTGGTTTTCCCTTGCGGGTTTTCAGCATTGGCCGCAATGGCTAATCCAATACAACAAGGATTGAAACCCGAGGCATTACGCAGGATTGAAACCGAAACAGATGCCGCAATGGCTAATCCAATACAACAAGGATTGAAACACATTGATCGCTTCGGCATACGCGGCAATTTGCTGCGTGCCGCAATGGCTAATCCAATACAACAAGGATTGAAACGCAAAATCAAGGCGACTTTGCGACCGCCCGCACTGAGCCGCAATGGCTAATCCAATACAACAAGGATTGAAACCTCCAATCGCGGCGGTGCCCAGGGACGGCGCGACTCTGCCGCAATGGCTAATCCAATACAACAAGGATTGAAACTCGAGGGCGGCGTTGGGGCCGTAGCTGCTGGTTTCCCGCCGCAATGGCTAATCCAATACAACAAGGATTGAAACCTTCGTTACGGTTCCCTTTACGGGAATTGAAGCCGGCCGCAATGGCTAATCCAATACAACAAGGATTGAAACCTGATTTTCAGCGTTCTTTCTTCAGGTTTTAGCCGGCCGCAATGGCTAATCCAATACAACAAGGATTGAAACCCGAGCGGCGGAACGTAGGCCCCCGTGATCGGGAGTTGCCGCAATGGCTAATCCAATACAACAAGGATTGAAACATGTTTTCCGCGGCCATTGCGCGTCATGATCAGCGGCGCCGCAATGGCTAATCCAATACAACAAGGATTGAAACCAGATCGCGGATGTGCTGTTTGAGTGCGGCCAGTTGTGCCGCAATGGCTAATCCAATACAACAAGGATTGAAACACCGTTGTAGCATCGCCGCCGCCGCTTGAGAATGAGCCGCAATGGCTAATCCAATACAACAAGGATTGAAACCGAAAAATTGCGCGCCCTGGTGCAACAAGCGGATTTGCCGCAATGGCTAATCCAATACAACAAGGATTGAAACGCCAGCCACTCGGGGCGTGTTCTAAGCACCTTGGCGAGCCGCAATGGCTAATCCAATACAACAAGGATTGAAACTGATTGCTTCCTTCTCGTTCATTTCATTTCTCCGGTGCCGCAATGGCTAATCCAATACAACAAGGATTGAAACCTGATATTAAGTGCATAGTTTCGACCGGACAAGGCGGGCCGCAATGGCTAATCCAATACAACAAGGATTGAAACCTGGTTTCAACCTGGTGGGATTTGGGCATGGATGACGGCCGCAATGGCTAATCCAATACAACAAGGATTGAAACCCACTTAAGCCCTACAGCGCATGGGACGATCTGAGCCGCAATGGCTAATCCAATACAACAAGGATTGAAACCAGACCGACTAATCTTAGCCGTGGATGCATTATTTTGCCGCAATGGCTAATCCAATACAACAAGGATTGAAACCACCGGCTGAATCAGCGTCTGCGGTAATGCCACACCATGCCGCAATGGCTAATCCAATACAACAAGGATTGAAACCACCGGCTGAATCAGCGTCTGCGGTAATGCCACACCATGCCGCAATGGCTAATCCAATACAACAAGGATTGAAACTGCAG
>CAIRMO010000003.1 GCA_903879705.1 uncultured Candidatus Competibacteraceae bacterium
ATCGAATTGGTCGGTTCATTGAAAGCATAATATCTTTTTTGTTATTATAAATCAAGCAGATAAATAAACGACCCCACAGCTTGCTGCGGGGTATGTATCCTGAAAGAAATCAAAAAGATCAATCTGACAAAGTAGAACTAAAGTGCGCGTATTGTCACGCTTGTTCAGTCGCTGCAAGTGCTGAGTCTTGAAAACAACCGCAGCATGGCGGTTGAGGTCAACAGTGGGGATGGCCAGCGCAATACCGCGATCAGCATAAACCGATCCTATTGTGCTGTAGCCAAGCGTGTCGATTAGAACGGATCTCAGTGCTGCATTGCCGCGATGCAGACCTAGCCCTAAAAATCGCACGATCCAATTTCCGATGAAAGGAAGAGATCTTGCTAACTGATATGGAAATATCTGCTGGCCGTGTTCGACGTATAACTTGCGTACCTCGGCAAGAGGAATACCCGCCGCCAGCGCACACGCAACGATGCCACCGGTACTTGTACCAACGATCAGATTGAATGACCGTCCGATGTCAATCTCATTGGATCGACCTGTTGAAGCACATAGCCGTTCAGTGAATGTATTGAGGTATGTTGTCTGGTAAACGCCACGCATTCCCCCACCATCAAGGCAGAGAACACGAAATGGATGACTTTTCTCCATCAATTTGCTCCTTTTCGAAATACTTATTCATGAGATTCCTCAATCTTGAGGATTTTTAGTAAGATTATTACTGCCAACCCAGTGATTTTTTAACCTTATCAGCATAGCTACCCAGGGCATTTAGCAAAGCAGTACGTTGTTCCAGATTGAATGTATGGATCATCCGAGCAAAATCCACAGTCTTTGAATGCCAAGGTGGTTTACAGTCCCTCTCATTGGTGGCCCAATAGGTTTTCGCATCATCATGAGACTCCATAAATTGCAAAACCCACCACGCAACCATTGGCCAATCATTCAAGATCCGAAATCCATCAATTTGTAAGATGGCTATACTGAAAAATTGAGTAGCATATTTTTCCAGCGATCCTTGCTCAATCAGATTGACATAGAGTTGAGCAGCTTGATCCCAATCAGCTATAGCTTCTTTCGTGCGGCGAATAGATCTCAGGGTTGTTCCTCGGTTCATATAGACACTGGCCAAGTCATTAGCCCATGCTGGCGACCTATTTTCTCCCATTTGCTGGCGTAAATACTCCATTAACTCAATAGCTGTTTTGTAATCAGCCAGACTTCTGGCTACATCGTCGCTGGAGCTATATACTGCGCCACGGTTCGCATACATGGCTGCTAACTCATTCATCTGGGCTGGCGTCCAATCTGGTCCCATCTGTTGCCGCAGATCCACCATCAGCGCAATCGCGGTATCGTGGTCTGTCCGCGCCCCAGCCCAGTTGTTATCGATGCTGCGTGTTTTACCTCGGTTGTGGTAGATGCCTGCTAAGTTTTGGGTCCATGCCAAGGCCCATTCGACTCCTGGGGTTTTACGCATCCCCTCCAGCAGTGTGATAGCCGCATCATAGTCAGCCTGCGCCCCTGCCAAGTCACCGCCAGCACTGCGTGTACCTGCCCGATTCTGGCAGATTTGCGCCAAGTTATTGGTCAACTCTGGCGAACAATGCGGCCCCAAGTGCCGACAAAGATCAATCATGAGTACAACGGCCTTGTCATGGTCAACCAGCGATCCGGTGATATCACCATCAACACGGCGGATATTACCCCGGTTCGAGTAGGCGAAAGCCAAACTGTGGGTGCATATCGGTAACCAGGTTGCCCCGACGCTTTTGCGCAAATTCTCCTTTAACACAATGGATGCGTCATAATCGGCTCTTGCGCCCACCAAATCACTACTGGAGTGGCGTACATTACCCCGATCCATATAGGCGCTAGCCAGGTCATCATCCCATGCTGGCGGCCAGTTCGTTCCCATCCGCCGGTGCAAACCTTCTAAAAGCCTGATGGCCGTATCCTGATCAGCATGCACCTCGACTAGATTGCCACTGAGTGCATAACTGTTGCTCCGGCTGATATAGGCACCCGCTAATTTTCTGACCCAATCTGGCGGCCATTTTGGACCCATTTGCCGACGTGCATCTTTCCACAAGGCGATGGCGGCACTGGAATCGGCTTGCGCTTCTGTTAAATGGCCACTGATTCCATGTGTATGACTCCGCTCCAAAAAAGCATTAGCCAACGTGTTGCCCCATGCTGGTAGCCAATCGGCTCCGGTTTGCTGGCGGAGATTTTCTAACAGTCTGATAGCGGTACTGTAGTCAGTCATCGCTCCCGCTATATCGCCGCCACTAGCGCACGGTCTAGCTCGATTTATGTAGGATTCAGCGAGACCAACCCGAGTTGAAGGAGTGTCTTGCTGTGAGAGACGCCACTCTGCGATCACTAATTCATAAGTGCCATAGCAGACCGCTATAGCGTTATGGCTGCTGGCAAATAATTCATCCCTGAGTTGCCGGAGCGCCTTTTTGATCCCCTCGGCTGCTATCAGCCTCCGCCGCAAGACTTGATCACCCGCCAAATCTACATGCGCGACCAGATACTGCAATCGCCACTGATCGAGTAAACCCAACTGATCTTCTATCGTCTCGATTGCTCCCAGCGCCTCTATCGTCTGCGTTGCCAACAAACGATGACAGTCAATCAGCGCATCTGGCCAGAGTGCTGATACGGTAGTGACGAAATCTTGGAGACCCAGAGCGTAATGGGCATCGTGGGTATCTTCGCCCTTCCAAGCCGTCAGAATGCCCTTGAGGCTATACAGAGTGAAGGTCAGGCGCACCGTGCGACTGGGTTCATCCAGGAGTGCGGCCAGAATCGCCAGCGGCACTCCCCGAAAGCCATCGTCATGGATACTGGCCGGCAAGATGGCCTGACAGGCGACATGCGCCTGCTCGGCAGCCGCCAAAGTGAGGATGACCCGGCGAGTGAATGCCCAGGGCTTATTACTGGTTTCAGCGTTATTGCCCACCGCAGATTCACTCTGTCCGGTCAGCATCCGCTCCAATTGCTGTAGGTAGTGGGCATACAATCCGCTTCCTGTGGGCAAATCAGCGATGCCCGTCAATGCCAGCCGCTCGTCACGCAACAGGTCAGTCAGGTGAGCAACGTACAAAAACCGGCTGTTGGCTTTGTGCAGCACCTCGGTAAAGGCGGCGTCATAACGATCCAGCAGCGGCTGAACGACCGCCTTAGCCAGGCTGGGTGCCTTGCGTTTGATCACGGCGACCCCTTTGGTCAGAATTTCCCATTCATCTTTGGCAAATTTCGCCAACCTGGATAACTGGCTCAGATCGTTGCGATAGCGCACAGCGGTTTGACCGTGTACCACCTCAGCCAGCGCCTGGTGCAAGTCAGCCTTCAGGCGGGTCTCCAATTCCTGGTTGAAATAGGTACGCAGTAACTGATGATAGGCGGCGCTGCTGGCGTCGTCCAGATTCAAGGCATACTCGCCAAAGTCTGCGCACCCGGTAAACCGGTCGGTCAGCGTCTGGCGTATATGCGGCGGACAATCCGCCAGCGGTCGCGAGGTCAGCAATAGAAAACAGCCTTCCGGTAACGTCTCGGGGCGGGGGATGAAATCAGCAATGCTTGCCTGGCTATCCGGCTTGGGCGGTAATTCGTCCAGTCCGTCCACAATCAGCATCAGTCCCGCCAACCGGGCGGGGTTCAGTCGAAACGCCTGATGCAGCCACTCAGTGAAGGCCGCCGCCGGGTCGGTAGCCTGTACGTCCAATTCCGGTAAGCGCTTGCCACGAGGTTCCTTGCCAAAGGCTTGACGCAGGACTGCCTCGGAGAGGAAGAGGCGGAACTGCTCCGGTGAGGTTTTGAACTCGCGCCGGATGTGAAACACCACCACCGCGGCCCTTGGCCATAGTGACTTTTTTTCGCCAACCTCGGCGGGGAAGGCCAGACTGTGTGCAAACACGCTCTTGCCGGTATGAGCCGGCGCAGTGAGCCAGAATAGGCCCCGCTCATGCGCGTTAACGAAGGCGCGTAATGGTTCCCACAGATAATCGGGCCGCAGATAACGGGATTCCAGCAATCGGGATTCCAAAAGCTGGTTGATCGCCTGATCTCCGTAGTCATCATCCAGCACCTCGCTGCCAGGCAGCGACCGTGTGGATTGATCCAGATCGCGGGTTTCGGCAGTCAAGGCTGTAGCGCGATAGGCGGGCAGGGTCAACCGGTGGCCGCTCAGATAATCCAGCAGGACAAAGCTGCTGTCCTGGTCGCGTCCATGGCGCGTGTCGTACAGAAACACGTCCTGCTTGGCGCAGACCGTACAGCGGCGCAAGTCAATCAGGGGTGCCAGCCGTAAGGTTCGCCCGTTGCGCTCCAGCACCAGCGGCACTTCCAGGTCGTGGTGGGCGCTGGCGTCGCCGTCATGCCAGTGGCGGATCGCCTGCCAGCCGTTGAGCCGCAACGCCCCGGTTTCGCCTCGGAGCTGCACATTAGCCCATACGCCTTGGGCGACTTGTTCAGCCAGATGCTGGTTGATTTTCCCCAGCCATTGTTCGATGTCCGGCAGATATTCCTGGGGGTCGAGATGAAACGCACCGTGGCCCAGGGTTTCATTGCGCCAAGTCACCAACTGATCCAGCGTCTTAAACCATAGAGAAGATTCCTCCTTGCCCGCTTTACTGTCAGTGATAAAAACTGCACTGAGTTCAGGCAGAAATAATTGATTGGACGATGCCAGGCGCTTCACTTGCGGGGCGAGTTGTTTCCGTACCAGGTGATTCACCCAGTGGCCCATGGAGAGCGGACCGTCAAACAGGCTCAGGCGCGCCACCCGGGCCGCTTCGGGATCGCCATGCTCGATCAGATCGCGGGCCATCACCAGCGCCGGAAATTTGATCAGAACCTCAGCCAGATCCTTGAGCTGAAAGACCGCCGCCACAATCTGACCCTGTTCTAGCAGTTGGCGCAGGTGTTGGTATTCATGAGCGATGGGGCCGGGCCAATGATTGGCCACGGCATCAACCCAAGGTGCGGGGGGTTGCCGTCCCAGCGCCTGACAGCGAGCAATGGCGACTTCGGTTAGGGCTGGGGCGTAGTTCGGTGCTTGGCGGTCAGGCAGAGTTGGAGGTGCGTCACCAAAACGTAGGGCTTCGACTGCCAGCATCACTTCACCACGCTGCGCCTTCGGCACACCCAAGTCGGCTAGTTCCTCGGGGTTGAGTTGTAGCAGTTTATCGCCTCGCCAGCCCTCGGCGATAAAGGATTCAGTCAGATGCGCCAGTTTCAGATTGGCCAGCCAAGCGTGCAGGTCAATGTTCATTTCGCTTTAATTAAAATTTCCAACTCAAGATGCTGGATTCCAGAAACTAACGGGCAGTAACGCGGGATCAAGCAAACGTCTTTCTCTAGCACTCAATTTGCCAGTCCTCTAGTTGCAATCCCGGTATGCGGCTAAATTCGCGGGTGTTATGAGTGACCAGAATCAACCCTTGCACTAACGCAATAGCCCCAATTTGCATATCATGATCGCCGATCAACTGGCCTCGGCGTTGCAGATCAACACGGAGTTGTGCATAGCGTTCGGCGCTGTCCCGGTCGAAAGGCCATTGCGGCAATAACGAGAAGATCTCGATTTGAGCGCGGGCGCAAGCATAGCCCTTGGGAGATAAATGTGCCCCCAGTTCTAATTCCGCCCAGACGATGGAACAAATCGCTACATTGCCGTAAGACAATGCGGCCATGCGGGTTTGGATACCGGGATGATGCCCACGAACAATTTCGATGCAAACATTGGTGTCCAGCAAATAGCGGGCAGTCATAATGGGGTGATGTCATTCAGTGGTAATTGATCGGGGCGGTCGGGAAAATCAGGCGCACACCCCCAAGCTCGGGCCAGCCATTCACGCATCAACAATCGACCTGCCGTTTCATCGACCGGGTCCAGCGGCAAAATAATAATTTCTGCCGCTCCGGTTTTTGGGAAATCTGAAGGTAAATCAATGATCAGATGATGACCTTCTAACTGTTGCACTGTGCGATAAGCGCTCTGCATGATTCTCTAACCTCTCGCTGGATGACAGCACTTTGAATCCGCTGCTGGCGGTTCCAATCGGGTCTGATAGGGCTGACCGGTAGTCATGGCCTGCTGCATGGCATCGTAAATGTCCAAAATGGTGTCCCTGGTTCGATAACTGCCATGCGCGGCTTCATCCTTGCGTTTGACAATCGGGAAGGTGTCAATGATGTAGGCCACATCGTCGCGTTCAATGCCGTAGAGATGGAAAAACGCGGCATCGAGTTCGCAGCGGAGCAGAAACCGCCGGGCTTCATCCCAGCGGAAGGGCGGGCCATTGAATCCGCAGTCTTGCGCAAACGGTTCCAAATCCCAAGCTGTGTACGTTAGTTCAAGAATTCGGATAAAAAGAAAATCCTCACTTACCTTTAATGATCCGAAGTTCTCTGAATGTGGAACAAGTGTTTGCTTCAAAATGAAGAAATCCACACCTTGGCGAGACATACGCCTGCGAAGAAAGAAATCAAAGCAAAATGAGTTGAGTGCCGCTAATAGGAATCCATACTTAGCAGTCCGGTTTAGCGGCTGCTCAGATTTTTCTATATCAGGCAATAGAATTCGCGGCGCTATGTGTGTAGATGGGTAGGCTGGGGCTATCCATGCAATCATTGTGCGCTCATTATCAGGATAGGCTGAAAACCGGTATAGCAATTGCCATCCAAATGCCCCTTTAGCACCAGCAGCCTCTGCTTTTTCTTTGGAAACCCAATACCTCGGTACAGAAACAGTGTATGGATCTTTCAAACGTAACACTGGAACAATAGGAGCTCCTGCATTCTTGCGTCCTCGTGTTTCTTTATCGGCTTCTTCAAAGGAACCATATCGGTGATTGAATTGATCGCCGCACTTGGCTTCGAGTAGTGGCCACCATTCTTGCCCTTCAGCAGTTAGCATACCAAGAGAACCAACATTTAGCTTACCAAGTTGTTCTGCTATTCTGAAATTGTTAGAATCAGATGAAGCATTGAAGGGTTGTGAGAAGGATATACCCAATGAATGACCAACGTCAGATCCAGTGAACACGCTTACACGGAGCATCTGTTCAGCAATACGTGCTTCTTCCTCTGATTGAAGCAGCATAAGTGTTCCTGTATTTGGACTCATACGGGCAACGATATCAGCCGATATAACCATCATTCTGGCAAATGCGTCTTCAATGCTTACACAATTAGCGGCAAAACGGACTTGTGACGTTTTTCGTGCACATCCGGCAAATGCAAGAAGCACAAAGTGTGTCTGAGGATGAACACTCGCAAACCACCTTCCGCCACCCTCTCGTGAGCCATTCTCGAAATCAAAAGCGATGTTCAGACGTCCGTCTCGCACAAGAATGGCAGTAACACCAGCTTGGCTGAAATCAGTTAGTGCCCCAGTCGGAATGATGATTCCAACCATTCCAGAAGGTGAGGTGATCTGCTCGGCGCGTTCCTGAAATAATGAATAAGTATTGATTCGTCCTTTTCCAGTCAATGGGAACACTCCACTTTTACGAATGAATAAAGTTTCGCATTCCACAACTCTAATAGCTTGCTTGAAATCAGACATTAAATTTGAGAATTCTTTACCTAATGATTTAAGAGACTGTCGAAAAACTCTTTTCTCCTAAGCTTCTACAGAAGCAGTTGCTGGTAATAATGCTATGCTTTCAGCTAACTTCTTAGCACTTTCGGCTAGTTTTTTAGCGCGTTCTTTAAAAATTCTCCGCAACATTAAT
>CAIRMO010000004.1 GCA_903879705.1 uncultured Candidatus Competibacteraceae bacterium
GCCCTCGTCGTTCTCCAAGAGCGCCCCCGCCGCCGAACTTTGCAAACCGTACCGGAACGAATCCGCCAACTGATCATGGAATGCCAAGCTCAGGGACTCAGCAATATCTAAGAGTTAGCGCTTAAGTTGGCGCGTATGGGGGATCACCCACCGGTCGGCCTGGCCACCATCCTGTTTGAGATTAAACGATGCACGAACGCCAGATTGTCCTGGATACCGAAACCACTGGCCTTGACCCGGTTCAGGGCCATCGAATCATTGAAATCGGCTGTATTGAACTGGTGAATCGCCGCCAGACTGAGCGGCAGTTCCATGTGTATCTACAGCCGGATCGCGCTATTGATGCGGAGGCTGTCAAGATTCACGGCATCACCAACGATTTTCTCGCTAACCAGCCGCGTTTCGCCGACATTGCCGAGTCATTTCTGGAATTCGTCCGGGGCGCGGAACTGATTATCCACAACGCGCCGTTCGATCTGGGCTTTCTCAACCATGAATTGCAGCGGTGTCAACGCGGCTCGGCGGCGCTGGAGACGTTTTGCACGATTGAAGATACCCTGCTCCTTGCCCGCCAGCGTCATCCCGGCCAGCGGAATAGTCTGGACGCCTTGTGCAAGCGCTACAACATTGATAACTCGCAACGCACCTTGCACGGAGCCTTGCTGGATGCGGAAATTCTGGCGGATGTTTATTTGTCGATGACCCGTCAGCAAGGATCGATGTTTGGGCAGGATGCCATGAACCATTCAGCCGCGCAGCCGGGTGGGACGCGCCAGGTATTGTCCCGCAGCCGGTTGCCGTTGCCGATTCTTCGCGCCAGCGCCGAGGAAAGCGCCGCTCATGTACAGTATTTGGCGATGCTGGATGAAAAGAGCGGCGGACCGTGCGTGTGGCGACGATTGGAAATCAGATCTGGCCCTGAAAAATAGGACACTGGCTTATGTGATGTTTCTATTCTAATCCCGGTCCTTTGCAAGGTCACGATGGGAGAACATAGTGACACTGACGCAGTTCAGGCCCGGAACCGTCGGACCAGTCGTTGCAAGCGCCGCACTGCCGCCGGCAGAACGGTCGGGCCATAGCGCAAGGCTGCATAGAGTTTGCTGATTTCGCCAACTCGTATCGCCAGTTCCGGTCGGTGAATCGCCACTCGTTCAGCGAAAGCCAGCGGTCCTTCGTGAGCGCCACACGCCAGCCCGCGCCGGGCCAACCGGGCGCAAAACCGCTGCCAGGCGCGAGCCACCGGATCGCGGACCCATCGACTGCGCCAACGCAATCCAGCGAACAGCAAGCCGAAGCCGGTCAACGCCAGGGTCATTGCTACCGTCATTTCACCCCAGTCCACCGGCCCGAAACCCAATCCCGATAAAAATTCCTTTTGCCGGTCGGGGCCGTAGGCCAGCACCCACTCATTCCAGACATTGTTCAGTGAATCCCAGCTCAATGCCAGTTGCCGCAACCACTCGGCATTACCGCCGCGCCGCGCCAGAAAGGGCAAGGTCTGCTCATCGGCTATGGCGGCGTAAAGCCCCTCCTGAATCCGGTTAGGGGCAACCGCCGCGGTAGGATCGATCCGCACCCAGCCGCGCCCCGCCAGCCAGACCTCGGCCCAGGCATGGGCGTCGGCCTGCCGGACGATCAAATAATCACCCAACGCATTGATTTCGCCGCCCTGATAGCCAGTCACCACCCGCGCGGGCACTCCGGCAGAACGCATCAGGAACACAAATGCGCTGGCGTAATGTTCACAAAAACCTTCGCGGGTGCGGAACAGAAAATCATCCACGCTCTCGACACCCAACAACGGCGGAGTCAGGGTGTAATAGAACGCCTGCTCCCGGAACAAGGTCAGCGCCGCCTTGACCAGTGCCTCGGATTGGGGATCGCGCACCCGCCATTCCGCCGCCAGTGCCCGGGCGCGAGTATTGCCCCGGGACGGCAGACGCAGGGCGCGACTCCGCTCCGCCGGCGTCAGTTCGCCGGTTCGATAGTTCGGATAGGAGCGGACTTCATAGCGATACACCTCGTTCACCGGCTGATCGCGCAGCAGTTGGAACGAAGCCGTCATCCCGGCCCGGGGCGGCAGACTGGCGGGCAGGTCGAGTGCCAGCAGCCAGCGCCGGTTGCTCGGCTCCATGATCACGACGTACTCGACGACTGAGCCTTCCGGGGTGAAAGTAACCGGGGCGTTAGCGGGCAATTCGTCATGGCGGGTCCAGCGCCGACCGTCGAAATTCCACAGCACCGGCCCGCGCCAATACCGTTGATTCGGTGGCGGCAGCGGGCCAACGAACCGCACCCGGAACGCCACCGCATCGGATTTGCTCAGTTCACTGACCGAACCGGGGGTCATTTCTTCAGACAGGCCGGTGCGGCCCTGATAGGCGTCCTTGGGCAAACCCCACAGCGGACCCGGAATCCGCGGAAACAGCATGAACAGAATCAGCATCACTGGAATGGCCTGTACCACCATCTTGCCGGCCAGCCGCAATGGCGCGAGTACGATTAACCCGGCGTGTTGCTGATGAATCATGGTCTGCGCCGCCAGCATCACCACGACGACCACAAACAAATACGCGACCATCAAAATATCCTGGCTATACAGCAGATGACTCATCACCAGCAGATAGCCGAGAAAGATCAGCACCACACCATCGCGCAAGCCGCGAGTTTCCAGCAACTTGCAAGCGGTCATCGCGGTCAGCAGCGCTACCCCGGCGTCGCGGCCTAACAGAGTCCGGTACTCGATTAGCACTCCTGCTCCGGCCAGCAGCGCCAGCGGCAACAATAGCCAGCGCGGTGGCAACGGTTTGTTGCGAACGGCGATGAACCCGCGCCAGAGAGCAATGGCACAAAACAGCCCGGACAGCCCGATCGGTAACTCACTAACGTGTGGCGCGACCGCCAGCGCCAGTGTCGCCAGCAGCCAGGTTACCGCCAGCGGAGTCAACGGTTCAACCGGCGCTTGGGCGTGTTTGAGCCAAGGGCTGCGACTCCACGGCATTCTCATGGCGAAAAACCTCCTCAATTTGGCTACCGACATTCAGCCACCCGGCAACAACTCAAACTGCATCAGCAGGGTTGCTTGCCAGGACTTGCAATTGTCGTCGCTGATCATGAAAAACCGCTGCCCCCGGTAACGGGTCAGCCCCTCCAAAGTGGTTCAGCAACCAGCCCCGGAATCAGCAGCAGGCGGGGCCTGAATGGAACGCTCCAATAGGACTGCGGTAACGGCAAGGGCGGCTGTGGTTTACCGCACGATGCGCCGCTGGTTTCAGAAAGATCATCATACAAAACCCGGACGTAGTTTCTGAGACAACCCCGCGCTCAAAGCTCCCGCTGCCGTAACAATCCGCCCGTTCGCCGAACTTGCGCCCGACGGGCGTGTTGCACCGCATCCGGTCGCACGCATTGCACTGCCAATTCCCCCGGCGCATGGGCACGAAGCGGTTGACTGGCAATGCCGCGTTGCTCCAGTCGGTGCAACAATTCCCGGTGGGCGGCGCACCAGTGTTCTTCCATCTCCCTATCGCACCGGGCCTGTTCGTTCGAGGGCGCGGTCCGATCTTCACTGACCCGCACCACGTTTAGATTCAGATCGCCAGCATCGGGCTTGACCCGCAGCCGGACGTAGTAATCGCCCCAGTCCGGTTGCTGAATATGCGCTACGCCGCCTTCGACAAACAGGGTGGCAAAGCCGGTTTCCACGCCGTAGCCCAGTTCCGCCAAGGTTTCGCTGATCACTTGCTGCGTGTAGTGGCGAGCCGCAACCTGCTGTTCCTGTTCAAGCTGCTGCTGGATCGCGGCGCGATACGTCTGATTGAGGCGCTGAATCTGTTGGCGCAGTTCAGCCGCGAGCGCCTCAGCTTGACGGGCACCGGTAGCGGACAGAAACGCATCGCGCAGTTCGACCAGCGCCGCCGGTAATGAAGCCTGATCGGTCTGGTTCAGCCGTTGCAGCAGCCGTTGCCATTCAGTCTGCCGGTTGTCGGCAGGGAGCAGATCGAGGCGGGTTTGCAGCACTTCGGCAGCCGTGCGCAGCGTCGCGGGTGTGTCCTGACTGAGTTCCGCGAGCAGGGTTTTCGCGGTGTAATTGGCGGCAGCGCGTTCGCTGAGGCGGTGCAAATCGGCGCGGGTCTGCGTGAGGTGCCGATTCAAGGCGTCCCGGTACTGCTGCACGGCGTCCAGCGTTTGATCGGCTGGCGGGGCAGGCGGGAGCAGGTCAAGGGTGAGCGTTTCAGCGGGATAACGCTGTTGGAGATCAGCCAGTACCCGCGGCAGGGTGGCCCATGCGACGCGAGTCTGAGCAATGGCCTGCTGGCACTGTTCGAGTTCCCGGCGGTGGCGTTCCGCTTCCAGCCAGGCCGGATCGACGGTGTAGCGGTAGCACTTGGGGCCGCTCATCGTCAGGCCAGTTCCACGCTGTAGACGTGATCCGCCAGCCGCACCGCCGTCACCGTGATCTGCCGCCGCTGGCGATCTTCGGCCAGATGAAACAGGGCGCGGGCTAATGGGTTGACGAACGTGGTTTCCAGCCGGTTGCCGATGCCGCGTCCGCCGTCGCTCAACTCCTCGGTACACCAAGCCAGCAGTTGTTGGCGCACCGGTTCCGGGATCAGCAGCGTCAGATCGTGTTCGTCCGCCATCCGCCGGGCGACGTGATCCAGCATTCCGGCGAAAATCTGTTCCGCAATCGCCGGTTGGATGAAGTCGAACACGACGATGTTGTCGCCGATCCGGTTGAGAATTTCCGGGCGACCCAGGGTGAATTTGAAGTAGTCGGCGATGGCGGTCCGTACCTTGCGCTCGACCTGTTCGTAAGGTTCGCCGGGCTGGACGTTGAGCTGGCGCTGACCGTGATCGTCGCGGATCGAGATGCCCAGATTCGAGGTGAAAATCAGGATCGCTTCGGAAAAGTACACGGTTGCGCCCCGCCCATCGGTCAAGCGCCCGTCTTCGAGGATTTGCAGGAACTTGTCGAGAATGCGCGGGTGGGCTTTTTCGATCTCGTCGAACAAAATCACGCTGAACGGCCGGGCGCGAACCGCGTTGGTCAGTTCGCCGCCGGCGTCATAGCCGACATAACCGGGCGGCGCGCCGAGCAGCCGGGCGTCGGCGTGTTCGGCGGCAAACTCGCTCATATCGAAACGAATATAGGCGCGTTCATCGCCGAAAATCAGCGCAGTCAGGGCGCGGGCCAGTTCGGTTTTGCCGACCCCGGTCGGGCCGGCGAAGAACAGCACCCCACGCGGCCGGCTGGAGGTCGCGGCGGTGTGAGCGCCGGTCAGTCCCATCACCGAACGCATCAGAATATCCACGGTTTTGATAATGGCCGGTTTCTGGCCCTTGACCCGCTGGCTGATGACTTCGGCGGCGCTCTGAATCCGCTCGCGCAAGTAGGCTTTTTTCCAGGGATTATCCAGCGCCCCGACCTTGAAGCAGCGCACCGCGTCGCCGACATCGGCCAGCGGCAAGGCTTGCGTTTCGGCCAGTTGGGTGATGGCAAACAGGCTGTGCAGGCTCAAGCCTTCGGTGAGCTGGGCAAAGCTGTCGGCAAATTCGCGTTGCTGGTCGGCGGTGGCCTGGGCGTGATCGGCGAAGGAAGCCGCCAGCAGTTCCGCCGCATGGCGACGTTCTTCAAAGGCCGGCGGCGGGATGGTCAGGCGATGGACGGCTTCGTTGTCGAGGGTGAACCACGAGGGCAGATCGTTCTCGCGGTTGCACAGCCACAGGATCGGATTGAACAGCGGGACGCCGGCGGGCGCGGTCATGATCGGATGGGCAGTATGGGCCAGTTTTTCGCAGGCGGTGAAAAATTCGTGTTCAGCTTCAGTGAGTTGCTGGACGCTGACCGGCACCCGCGAGGCGTAATTCAGCACGGCGGCGGCGCGGACGTTGGCGGTAATCAGTGGGCGCAAGAGACCGGGCAGGCGATTGAGGCTGATCGGAATCGGGTCGCCCTTGTTGAAGTCGCTATTGAGAATGCGGCTCGCAAGTTGGCGGGCAGCGGGGGTATTGGGATGGATGCGCATTCCATCAATGCGGTCGTACACCAGCAGAAATTGATAGCCGTGCATTGCCAGCGCCTCCCACAGACCATCCAGCGTCGGCAGTAAAACGTATTGGTTGTCGAGTGGGATCAGGAATAAATCACGAATTGGGCCGGAGAGAATGAATTGCGGGCGAATACCGAGCAGGCGGTGAAGATCGGCAATCCAGCGCGGCCAAACGGGATTAAAAAGGGGATTAGTCATGGTCATTCAGAGTCGGTATTAACCATTTCCCCTCCTTGGATAAGGAGGTGTGGCGCGAAGCGCCGGGGTGGTTCGATCTTTGGATGTGCTGCACAATTCCCGGCTGGTTCACCGGCAATCAGCGGAAACAGCTCTGGATGTTCAATAGATTCGACAGTTAAATCAACGTCGAGATCAGGCCAGTAAAGATGATGTGATTGTAAGCGTTCGATATTAAAGATAGCCTCCAATGGCGCGCGTTTGAACCAGGGGAATTCCACAAAGGGAAGAAATAACTCTTTGTTATCCAGTAATAACCAGAACCCATGCTGTGAAACATGAGTAACTTCAACTTCCGAAATGTTTTCGCCAAGCATTGCGGATTGCATCTGCGTTTGCCTCTACCAGTTGTCGGACAGTTTGGAGGTCTTTAGTGGTCAAGCCGTAGTTCTTTGCTAACTCAATTTCAGGCTCCATCCAGTATTTAGCTTCACCATGTCCACAATGAACATGGACATGCATTCTCGATTCTTCGCGGGAGAAGAAAAAGAAGCGGAATCCACTTTCATTAAATACAGTCGGACTCATCCAGCAAATCTCATCTTGGCGTGTTCACGAAATTCTGTCCTGATTAAAATTTTAGCCATCGGTCGGTATTAACAATTTCCCCTCCTTGGATAAGGAGGGGTGGCGCGAAGCGCCGGGGTGGTTCGATCTTTGGATGTGCCGCACAATGCCGGAATGGATCAAGCAACAGGCAGAGGAGTTACGATGTTGGCTTGTTTCGCCTGGCCTTGATTTCCGAAATAATTTCATCTAATGACAATTGACCGAGCCATTAATCACGTTCCTTGGTGTAATCGCCATTGGCGTCATTTTTTAAGTCATTTTTACCCAGTTTTAACCGAACCAGCAGATGTCCACAGTGCTGCTGATGTTGCTTAAAGTCTTCACAAATAGCGTCAAGATCATAATTAAATTTTTTGGCGTGTTCGTCACGGAAATAACGGATTTCTTCAACAATTGGGTCTTTCATTGCTTATCTCCCATCAGTTCATCGGGTGAACATATTTCTGGATAAACATACCCATTATTTTCTATTATTTCGCGTATCATGGTCTTAGTAAATGGGTTGTTGATATGTTTAAAATTCCAGGTGACAATAGCGTTAATACCATTAACAGCGGCGATAGCTATATGCAAAGCATCTTCGGGAGAATTTTCTGGAACCGCACTGTGTAAAATAAATTTTTGAGCCAGTTTTTTGGCTTCATCATCCATTTCCAGAACAGAAAATCCAGCTAAAGCCTGTAATCTTGCCTGTGCTTGGTTTTGATCTCCTTTTGATGCTTCTTGCAGAACCATATCCGAAATATAGACTTCAAATTCAGTGAGCATATCCCAAAGTGTCTGAGTTGCCACTTGGTGTCCAGCAATGACAATATCTCGTGACGGGCGAGAAACAAAGTAGCTTACCACGCTGGTTTCAATATAAATTTTGTATTTTTTTGCATTTAACTCACTGTGGGTCAACATGAGCTTTTCTCCCGCATATCGTTTTCATAATTTCCCCTCCTTGGATAAGGAGGGGTGGCGCGTTAGCGCCGGGGTGGTTCGATCTTTAGACGTGCCGCACAGCGCCGGGGTGGTTCGATCTTTCACTCCCGCGCCCGCCGCTGAATCTCCGACAACACGCCCTCTAAATTCTCCATCACTTCACGATTTTCAAACCGCACCACTCTCAATCCCAGGCTGACCAGATACGCTGTTCGTTCGGTATCCTGTTGTTGAGCGGCTTCGCTATCGTGAACCGAACCATCGAGTTCAATCACCAAATGGGCTGCCGGGCAGTAAAAATCCGCGATAAACGGGCCGATGCTGGATTGGCGTCTGAATTTCAGACCGTCGAGCTGGCTGTGTTTCAAGGCTTGCCACAGGCGGATTTCAGCGGGCGTCATGGCCGAGCGTAATTCTTTGCGGCGCGGCTTGAGTGCTTGGACGTTGTGTAGCTGCATGATGTGTGAGTCGAACCACCCCGGCGCTTACGCGCCACCCCTCCTTATCCAAGGAGGGGAAAAAGCGGTATTTTTTAATCTGTCCAATAATCCGCGTTTAGCATTTTTTCAAGGCTGAATCGTCCACGGATAGCCAAATGTAGCATCTCGCTCATTCCTGAAAGCTTCCAGGCGCTGCTGTTCATTTGAAGTTTGGATACCTCTAAATCGTTCCAATGCTTCAAAAAAGCCATTGCCTGGCATGTCCCTTTTTTTGGAAATTACTACTGCGCTACGAAAAGGACGATTACTCATAGCATCCTCTCGGTCTAAAAACTCAAAAATCCTCGACAGCGGATGACTAGCCCATAAACCATCCATAGGAGGTAACCCAAAGTGAGCAACAATATCACTGTAATAAACAGTGCGTCTGTTTCTCGCTTTCTCTTCCAAAAATAGACCGACTTGATCGCTTAGCTCACTCATAAAATTTCCTCTTAAAGCTGTTAGGAATCAACTTTGAACAACGAATATCTGAAATCATCAGGCTCTTACATAACACCATAACTCTGGTGTCATAACCCATTTTGGAAGAACAGCGGACAATAGCCTCACTCCATCAACTTAATCTCACTATATTGCCCGGCGTATTTCTTCTCCCAAGCAATCAGTTCACCGAGCGACATTTCCACTGTGGCAGTTTGGCGGGGACTCCATAAAAGAAGTTGTCTGCCATCAACATAATCACCACTTGCAAGCAGTCGCCCGTCCGAACTGAAGGCAACAGCCCGTACCCAACCACCTTGCCCCTGCAAGGTGGCGACGCATTGCCGATCCTCAACTCGCCACAGTCGCACGGTCTTGTCAACACTGCCACTGGCCAACAGCCGTCCGTCCGGGCTGAACGCAACGGCATATACCCAACTGGTATGCCTCTGCAAGGTGGCGACGCATTGCCGAGCTTCCACCTGCCATAGCTGCACGGTGTGGTCCTTACTGCCACTGGCCAGCAGCCGCCCATCCGGGCTGAACGCAACGGCATTTACCGAACTGGTCTGCCCCTGCAAGGTGGCGACGCATTGCCGATCCTCGACCCGCCACAGCCGCACGGTGTGGTCCTCACTGCCGCTGGCCAGCAGCCGCCCGTCCGGGCTGAACGCAACGGCGGTCACCTTATCAGTATGCCCCTGCAAAGTGGCGACGCATTGCCGATCCTCGACCCGCCACAGCCGCACGGTGTTGTCATTACTACCACTCGCCAGCAGCCGCCCGTCCGGGCTGAACGCAACAGCATTTACCGAACTGGTATGCCCCTGCAAGGTGGCGACGCATTGCCGATCCTCGACTCGCCATAGCCGCACGATCCTGTCATGACTGCCGCTTGCCAGCAGCCGCCCATCCGGGCTGAACGCAACGGCATTTACCGAACTGGTATGCCCCTGCAAGGTGGCGACACATTGCCGATCCTCGACCCGCCACAGCCGCACGGTGTTGTCATCACTACCACTCGCCAGCAGCCGCCCGTCCGGGCTGAACGCCACAGATGAAGTTTTCCCATCATGCAATTTTACCTTCTCGCACTCCCAACTCACCGCCGCCGCTGGCTGTTCCCAACTTTCCGCCACGATTTGCCAGCGGTAAGGCCGCATCATCAGGTCTTCGCGTAATAGCACCGTATCTTCATAGCGCGGCGTAGCAAGACGGGATTGCCACCGCTGCAATATCGGATAAACGGCGCTATTAGCTGGCGTCTGTTCCCATAGCGCATAGTATTGTTTCAACACCTCGACTAAGGTGCTGGCTCTTTCTCGCAAGGCGCTAAATGCCTGTTCAACCGCTTGCGTATTGCCATAGCCACCTTCACGGATGTTGTTCTCAAAATCGTCCAAGTCTTTATTAAAATCTGGGCTGTGGTGCAACACGGTAAATTCTTTTAACAGAGCTTGCAGTTGGGGTGCAATAGAATTGCGGATTTCCGTAGTGAGCGGCAACCATTGCATGACCAGCCGCAATATCAGTGCCGTACCGCCGTTAAAAGGCAACTCCAATAATCCGGCCAGCCACGCCGGACGATGGATCAGGCGTTGTGCCAGTGTTTGAATTTCCGCCTGAAGTTCTTCTTGAAACTTCGACGACACCGCCGCCAACAACAATCCCGGCAATACTGCCGCTAAATCCGGTTGCAATTTCGCCGGTACGCCATACGCCAGCGCCGTTTGCCAAGTCTTCTCATAATCCGTAACCGTCGTCTGCCAGCCAGTGCGTATTTGCTGACACCCCGCATTCCCCGCTTCCGCATAAATCCCCAACACATCCGGTTGACCCTGATACAACATCAGCAACAACCCTCGACACGCCTCATCCCCCTGATTTGCCTGATTCGCCGCCGCGATCAAATCATCCTTCGCCAGACTCCACTGTTTCCACACCGGCGGCAAGTCCGGGGCCATCTTCACCAACACCCGCAATAACCGCTCATCGGCGCTCATAGCTGAATCATCCAGCACATCCAGCGCCGCCCGCGCCAAATCCTGATCGTGCAATTCCGTCCGTAGCCAATCGCTAATAAACCCCCGGCCCAAATCCTTACTCGCCGCCTCCCAATGCCGGGCCATTTGCACCGCCAATTCCCGCGCCGTCCAGCATTCTTCCTGACCCAACCGATAAGGCCGTTGCGCCTGCGCTTCACTCACTGGCCGATCCTCAACCGGCAACCGCAAACTCTCATCCCCCGCCAACCACCGCTCAATCTCCGCCCGGCCCCAGCGCTGCTTCGGATCGCGCAGCAACAACCCCCGGCACAGCGTCCGCCACGGTTCCGCCACCCCGCTGCAATCCACCGGCTGCGTCACCAACTGATAGCTCAACACTGCCTCCGACAGCCCGGCGAACGGATGCCGCCCGCTCAACGCCTCCAGCGCCACCATCCCCAGCGACCAGTAATCCGCCGCCACCCCAATCACCCCGGTCGCCGCTTCGGGCGCGGCATAGCGCAAGGTCCGCGCCGTAGTCGTGAAGTGCTGCGTCGCCTCCGCCACCGAAGCAATCCCGAAATCGGTCAAGGCAATCCGCAACGGCTCCCACTGCCGAATCAGCACATTCTCCGGCTTGATGTCCCGGTGCAGAACGTCGTGCTGATGCAGCACCGCCAGCGCCAGACTCAATTCCCGCACCAACGCCCGCACCTGCCTATCGGCCAGCGGCCCCGCCGTCAACCGTGGCCGCAACGACCCCGCCGCCACATACTCCAGCACCTCATAACCATGCCCATCGGCCTGCCCGTACTCGACCAGATGAATCACCTGATCCGGGGCCGCCGCGCTAATCCGCGCCAGCACCTCCGGCTTGACCACGATCCCGTAGCGGTAAATCTTGACGACGTACTGCTGCTGCCGATCCGCCACCGCCTCGACCAGCAGCAAATCCGCCTCCCCGCCCGCCGTCAGCAACGGCTGCACGATCCGGTACCGCCCCGCCAGCGTCGGCGGCAGGTGCATCAAGGACTGCGAGGGCAGCGCGTTATCGCGGATCGTCGCATCAACCACATCGCGGCGGGTTGCCAACGGGTCATCGCGGACGGTCAAGACCGGGTGGGAATCAGGAGATTGCGACACGGGAAAGCTCCATGAAAAGGTTGAGACAGTGCTGTTGAGTTTAGCTGAGTCGCGCTCTCAAATGAAAACTGCTGGCGACACGCCGAAGCGCACTGCCAACGCCTTGGCGTGCTGGCTATCCATCTCCCGATATCCATTCAGAATCGCGCTGACAACCGGTGGATCGCCTATTTCGGTAGACAAATCACTCAGGGTCAGACCGTGCTGTTCCATCAGAAAACGCAGTACTTCGCAGGGTCGGGCATCGGCAACCGGATGATGCCGGCGTTCGTAATCGGCAATAAGTTGCCCCACCAGATCGAGAAAATCCACAAGTTCATGGGTTTCATCATCGCCAATTACATCAATCAAGCCATTCAATAACTCGATCAAACTCTGTTGCTCCATACTCAGGACTGCACCATCTCAATCAGTGCAATATCCTTTCGTAACAGTTCATTGACCATATCATTAAGCGCTACTCCCTTAGCGTTAGCCCGTGTTGCCAGATAGCCGGCGACCTCTGGATCAAGATAGATCGGCAAATTCAACTGGACATCAGGATGATAGAATTTACCGCGCTCTGCCTGTGAAAAATCGTACTCAGATTTCATGGTTAGCCTCGTATGATTTGATCTCTCGTTTTGTTGCCTGCCGTGCCGAAATAACCCGGACGGCAGCCGTTTCATTATCCTGTTGGTGAAAGTTATGAATCACGACTAAACAGAGATTGCCAAGTGACACTTTGCCTAAAGTGATCCAGCGTTCTTCAATTTCACTGTGATCCCGATCAAAAGCAGTCAGCGCATCTGGATCCAAAAATACTTCGGCAGCCTGCTCAAAACTGATCCCATGCTTTTTTAGATTAGACCTCGCCTTGCGAAAATCCCACTCGAAATTATACTGCATTAAAATCATCTCCTAACCATCACGCCCAACCCGCACCCGCACCACAAAATCCTTCGCCAGCCGCACTTGCCCGCTCTCCGTCAGCAACAACGGCTGATGCGGTATCAACCGATTTTCATTGACGAAAACACCATTAGTAGAACCCAAATCCTCGATCCATACCCCATCAGCAGCAGGCCATAATCGGGCATGACGGCGCGACAAATTACCGTACTGCTGTAATTGCATTGCCAACGGTGAACACTCCGGATCGCGCCCGACGATTAACTCCCGGTCAATCGCTGCCTCACCCCACGGCCACTCCAGAATCAGCCGGGTTTCTATTCCTAACGACTCGCCGCAATACGGACACACCGCACTCTTTTTGGGAATTAGGGCCTCACATTTAGCACAAGGAACTGGGATTTTTTCCGTACTCGCTGCCAATACCGACGGAGCGGCTTCGGTCAGTGAAATATGGGCGACCGAGACTCCACATTGCGTACATCGAATCACGCTCAACGCATTTTCACCACCACAGGTCGGACAGACTCTCACCCGCGCCATGACACCCCTCCCAATTGAACGCCACGTTCGGCGCATTGTTGTTCCAGACGCTCCATATCTCCCAGTCCCGGAATGCCAATTCCCCAGATTCGTTCATCATCCACCACCAGTTGAAATGACCGGCGTTCGACTTCGTGATGCAAATACGGCGCATAGCGTTCTTGGCCCAAGAGTGACAACGGAATCAGCGGTTGATTGGCCGAGCCGCGCCAAATCAGTCGTGTCGGTTGCTGCGCCTGAAACGGTTCGGGAATGAGAGCATCCAGTAAAGCCAGCAAAGGCGCGAAGTCACGTTGCAAGCGCCGCCATGAAAAGCCGCTGTAGCAGAGAATATCGAAGTTCAGCCCGGCTTTATCCCGCCAGTCATGTAGCGCCTGCAACAAGGCCAGCAACGCCTCCCGCTGCGCGAACGGTTCGCCGCCGGAGATCGTGATCCCATCCAGACCGTGCAGCGCGACTTCCTGACACCAGGTCAGCAATACCGGCAACGATAACGCCTGATCATCGGCGAAGGTCCAGGTATCTTGTGAAACACAACCGGGACAGGCCAAAACGCAGCCTTGCAGCCACAGCCCGATCCGTCGTCCCGGTCCCAGGGTCGTGACCGGGTAATGGGCTTTGTTAAAACAGAGCAGCGGCATCATAGAGTCAGTAGCAGGTGGGGCCTGCATTACGGCACGGAACGGGTGGGGATGCTGGTGATTCCGGCCAGTTCCGGCAACACCAGCCGGCAGATTCAATTGATGAGGAATTTCCGCACGACAATGGTTCACGCCACCCCCAGCTATCTGTTGCATCTCGATGCAGCGCTGGCGCTGGAGGGAGCCGGTCTCGACCAGTTGCGGCTGCAAAAAGCCTTCATCGGGGCCGAGCCGCATTCGGAGATGGTGTCAGCCGCGACTTACTTGGTGAAGGTCGCGGTGACGGTCTTGGCCTGGTCCATCGTAGCCTTGCAGACCTGTTTGAGACCAGGATAGACGGCTACCACCGGACAGTTGTTGGTCCAGCCGCTAAAGGTGGAGCCGGTGGCAGAAATGGCCATCAGGTAGACCTCTGTGTTGTAGGGATAGAGCTGCGTACATTGGGCACCACAGAGGATGCCGGTGGGCAGACTCACTACGGTGCCAGTGCCGCGACCGACTTTACGGACGGTGAGGAGCGCCGGCTTGGCGAAGGTGGCTTTGACCGTCTTGGCTGCGTGCATCGTGACGGTACAGAGCCAGGGCGTGTCTTGGTTCACCGTGCAACTGCCCGTCCAGCCGGCGAAGCTGGAGCCGAACGCCGGGGCGGCAGTCAGGGTGACGCTGGCGTTGCTGAAATAGTTTTGGGTGCAGTCGGTACCACAATTGATGCCGTCCCCGGTGACCGTGCCGGTGCCATTGCCGGCCTTGATCACGGTCAAAAGTTTGTCCGGGATGACGTTGGTGAACAGGGCTGTCACGCTCTTGGCCGCGTCCATGGTCAGGGCGCAGGTGGTTCCGGTGCAGTCTCCCGTCCAGCCGGTAAAACCATAACCGGTGGCCTCGGTGACCGTAAGTGTGACTTGTGCGCCTTCAGCAAAGTGGGCATCGCAGGTAGAACCGCAGGCGGTACCCGCCGGGATACTGGTCACGGTGCCGAGGCCGCCAGTCTTGTCCACGCTCAGGGCAAAGGTGGTTCCACCGCCGCCGCTGCCTTCCGTCGCGCCGATGTCCACCGTAGTGCCTAGAATGCGCAGAAAGCCGGGGCCGCGCTGGTCGGTGGTCACGCCCGTTGGAATCAATACATTGCCCCCTTTGTCGATGGCCGGGCTGCCGTCGACCAGCCGGCGGGTTTTGGTCGGGCCGCCGTTGTCAGCCAACAGGCCGATGATCTTGCTGAGAATCACGCCAGGCAACGGGGTGATGTCGGTCGTCAAGGGCGTGAAGCCGTTGATCCCCGTAGCCCCATCCACGCCAAACAGGTTGTAGCCTCGGGAAACGACGACAGCGGTGTTGTTGACGATTTCATTCGAGTAGCCCGTAGTCAGGCTCTTATTACCGGACACCAGCGTATTGCCCAACGTGAGTTTGCTACTGGTGTACGGGTAGAGACCACCGCCATACTTGCCGGTGTTGCCAGACACAGTGCTGCTGAGGATCGTAATCGTACTCAGCTCACCGTCGCTCGTCAGACCGCCGCCATACATCCTGGCCGTATTCCCCGACAGGGTACTGTTGGTGATGTTGACAATGCCGTTGTAGTTATGAATGCCGCCGCCATCACTCCAGGCCGTATTGCCGGACAGGGTGCTGTTGGCCAGAATCAGGGTGCCTTTCAGAACTGCGCCGCTGGTATTGCGTGTGTTGTGAATCGCGCCGCCGTTGCCCCGGGCGGTGTTGTCGGATAAGGTGCTATAGACGACAGTCATGATGCCGTACTCGTTGAACAGGGCGCCCGCGTGTTGTGCGGTGTTGTTGGACAAGGTGCTGTTAGTGATCCGCACTGTGCCGCCCAAATTTTTTAGGGCACCGCCGTTCCCGATAGCCAGGCTATTAGACAGGGCGCAGTTGGTAATGGTCAGCGCGCCCTTGCCATTCCAGATCGCGCCGCCGTCCTGGGAGGTCACCCCGTCGATGATCGTCAAGCCCTCAATCCCAACCGTAGCCCCGTCAGCGATGTTGAAAATCCGCGAGGAGGACGTGCCGCTGATCGTCAGCACACGGGCACCTGGGCCATCAATAGTGACTGCGCCACTGACCGGCAATTCTCCGCTGGTCAAGGCGATCGTCCCGGTCACGGCGGGACCAAAGACAATCGTGTCTGCATCCGGGTTGGCGTTGGCCGTGGTGAGCATCTGCCGCAGCGAACCGGTGCCGCTGTCGCTGCGGGTGGTGACGGTGAAAGTCGCCGCACTCGCAGGAAAGCTAAAAATAGACAATAAAATTAGTGAGATAGCTGAAATTTTGGGTAACTGCCGACGAAGCACGGGGATTTCTCCTGCCACAAGGGCGTGAGTGAAAGGTCTGTCAATAGAATATGACGCAATGCAAGGCCACCATTCAGCCCGCCTTCCGCCGATACGCCAGTATTAGCAAAATCACTCCCATTGCAATTAGCGGCAACGACAACAATTGCCCCATAGTCAGCCAGCCGAACGCCAGATAACCCAGGTGAGCGTCTGGCTGGCGCACCAGTTCCACCAATAACCGGAATATGCCGTAGCCCAGTGCGAACACTCCGGATACCGCCATCATCGGGCGCGGTTTGGCCGAAAACAGCCAGACAATCAGGAATAGCGCCACCCCTTCCAGCGCCGCCTCATACAGTTGCGATGGATGGCGCGGCAGGAAATCGCCGGTCTGGCGAAACACCATCCCCCACGGCAAATCAGTGACCCGACCCCACAACTCGCCATTGATGAAGTTACCAATCCGTCCAAAAAACAGTCCCGGTGCAATCAGCGGTGCAATGAAATCGACAGTTCCCCAGAATGGTTTTTGGTATTTACCCGCAAACAGCGCCATTGCCAGCAACACGCCGATAAACCCGCCGTGGAAAGACATTCCGCCTTCCCAGATGCGAAACAACATCAGTGGATCGTGGAGAAAACTGCTAAAGCTATAAAACAGGACGTAGCCAAACCGGCCACCCAGAATGATGCCCAAGGCACTATAAAACACCAGATCGTCCATTTGTTCCGCAGTCCAGCCAGAACCCGGTTGCCGAGCGCGGTAACGGCCCAGCGCCCAGCCGATTAAAAATGCCAGCAGGTACATCAGCCCGTACCAGCGCACCTGTAATGGCCCCAGACTCAGCGCCACCGGGTTGAAATCGGAATGAATAAGCATGGATAACTCCGTGAGAGAACCATCAGCCGATCGATGCCGGATGCTACTGGCGCTGGCTATGGTTACAGTTTACTGGCGCATGGGTCGCGACAAGGTTGAACTTTAGGTGCAGGATGAGTAAAATTGGCTACAGTAACAGACCTGTCCACAGCCAACACGTGCCCTTAACTTTGCGCTGCCGCAAAATCAACCTACCGCTATCAATGTCGGTCTGGGTGATCGGCGGACTATCTTCCACGATTTCGGGAATAGATTTTTTGCTCATGTTGGGTTGCCTTTCGCATTGAGATGACATGGATTTCCTGATCAGTTTCGGTAGATATAACCACAACCACTTTTCCGCCCAGAAAATCCATCGTGATAAATCGCTGCTCCCCATAATCGAAACGTCGATCCTCGAAGATCACGTTGGTCTTCGACTCGATAATCCTGGGTGCATCATCGAAGTCTAATCCGTGTTTTCTGAGGTGTTCGGCTTTCTTGGCAGGGTCACAAAGGTAGCGTAGGGTCATAAATTATACGCTAAAAGATACCTCTATTTTGTTCAACCCAACGGAACCTGCCGCCCCACCACCACCGCCGCCAGAAATTGCCCGGTATAACTTTTCGGATTTTCAGCCACTTGTTCGGGCGTCCCCATCGCCACGATTTCACCACCGCCAGCACCGCCTTCCGGTCCCAGATCGATCATCCAGTCAGCGGTTTTAATCACATCCAGATTGTGTTCAATCACCACTACCGTATTGCCACGATCCCGCAGTTCATGCAACACTTTCAATAACTGTTCAATATCATGGAAATGCAGTCCAGTGGTCGGTTCATCGAGAATGTAGAGGGTCTGGCCGGTGTCGCGCTTCGATAATTCGCGGGCCAGTTTTACTCGTTGCGCCTCGCCACCGGATAACGTGGTGGCATTCTGGCCGAGCCGGATATAGCTCAATCCCACTTCAACCAGGGTTTGCAGTTTACGGGCCACTGCCGGCACGGCCTGATAGAACGCCAGTGCGTCCTCGACCGTCATATCCAGAACTTCGTGAATGGTGCGGCCTTTATAGCGAATGTCCAAGGTCTCCCGATTATAGCGCCGGCCTTGGCACTGGTCGCATGGCACATAAATATCCGGCAGAAAGTGCATTGCGACTTGAATAACGCCATCGCCTTGACACGCCTCACAGCGTCCGCCCTTGACATTGAAACTGAATCGGCCAGGTAAATAACCCCGCACCCGTGATTCGGGTACGCCAGCAAATAATTCCCGAATCGGGGTGAACAAACCGGTATAAGTCGCTGGATTAGAACGCGGGGTGCGGCCAATTGGGCTTTGATCGATATTGACCACTTTATCCAATTGCTCCAATCCCAGCACATCCTGGCAGGGTGCAGGCGATTCATTGGCGTTGTTCAACTCGCGAGCAGCGTAGCAATACAAGGTGTCGTTAATCAGCGTCGATTTACCGGAACCGGATACGCCGGTAATGCAGGTCAGCAACCCCAGCGGAATTGTCACCGTCAGGTTTTTCAGGTTATTGCCATTAGCTTTGATAATATGTAACTGTTTTTTTGGATTGGGCGGAGTCCGCCGATCCGGCAATGTAATCCGCCGCCGGCCACTCAGATAAGCGCCGGTCAATGAGTCGGGATGCTGGGCAATGTCATCCGGCGTTCCCTGCGCTATAATCCGCCCGCCATGAATGCCCGCGCCCGGCCCCATGTCCACTACCTGATCGGCGCTACGAATGGCTTCTTCGTCATGTTCCACCACGATCACGGTATTGCCAAGATCGCGCAACCGCCGCAGGCTGGCCAGCAACCGGGCATTGTCGCGCTGATGCAGTCCAATCGACGGCTCATCCAGCACATACATCACCCCGACCAGCCCCGCGCCGATTTGCGATGCCAGCCGGATGCGCTGCGCTTCGCCGCCGGACAGGGTATCGGCGCTGCGCTCCAGACTCAGATAATCCAGCCCGACCTGCACCAGAAAATCCAGCCGCTCGCTAATTTCCCGGACAATCCGCGCCGCAATCGCGCCACGCTGGCCCGGCAGCGTGAGTTCGGCAAACCACTCGCGGGCAACACCTATCGGCAGGGCGACCACTTCCGGCACACTGCGGCCAGCGATGAAGACATGCCGGGCCGACCGGGTCAGCCGTGCGCCCCGACAGGAGGGACAAAGCTGATTATTCAGGTACTTGGCGAGCGTTTCCCGGATGAGGCTGGAATCGGTCTCGCGGTAGCGACGCTCCATGTTGGCGATGACGCCCTCGAATGGCCGGCAGCGGGTGAATGACTCACCCCGCGGATTAACCTGATCGAAAACGATGTCCTCGCCGTCGCTGCCGTAGAAAATGATCTGGCGAATCGGGGCCGGCAAGTCCTGAAACGGCTGGTTCAGGTCAAACCGGTAATGCCGCGCCAGCCCTTCGATCAACGGAAAGGTGTAGGCATTGTGGCGATCCCAACCGGCTACCGCCCCCCGCGCCAGGCTCAGGTGCGGATGGGCTACGATGCGCTCCGGGGCGAAAAACGGCTTCACGCCCAGCCCGTCGCAGTCCGGGCACGCGCCAGCCGGGTTGTTGAACGAGAACAGCCGTGGTTCGAGTTCGCTCAGGCTGTAGCCGCACACCGGGCACGCATAACCGGCGGAAAACAGCAACTCGGCCCGCGCGGGCTCATCCAGAAACGCCAGCCGTGCTACGCCGCTGCCGAGTCGCAACGCAGTCTCAAACGATTCCGCCAGTCGCTGACCGAGATCGGCGCGGACCTTGAACCGATCCACGATCACCTCAATGGTGTGCTTGCGGCGCAAATCCAGCGGCGGCGAACTGTCCAGTTCCACCACTTCGCGGTTAATCCGGGCGCGGACAAAGCCTTGTGCCTGCAATTCCTGCAATAGCTTGACATGTTCGCCCTTGCGCTCCGTGACCACCGGGGCCAGCAGCATCAGCCGTGCGCCTTCTGGCAACGCCAGCGTTTGATCAACCATCTGGCTAACAGTCTGGGCGTCGAGATCGATGCCGTGATCCGGACAGCGGGGAATGCCGGCGCGGGCGTACAGCAACCGCAGGTAATCATAAATCTCGGTAATGGTGCCGACGGTGGAACGAGGATTGTGCGAGGTAGATTTCTGTTCAATGGCAATCGCCGGCGACAAACCCTCAATATGATCCACGTCAGGTTTTTCCATCAACGCTAGAAATTGCCGGGCATAAGCCGATAGCGATTCGACGTAGCGGCGCTGCCCCTCGGCGTAGATCGTATCGAAGGCCAGCGAGGACTTGCCGGAACCGGACAGGCCGGTAATGACAATCAGCCGGTCACGGGGCAAGTCGAGGTCGATGTTTTGCAGATTGTGGGTGCGGGCACCGCGAATCTTGAGAGTGTCCATGCCTGCCGGGGTCGAAAATGGTTGAAGGTTGAAGCCGGAATGACAGGGTCCAATACTTGCCCCTTTACTCCTTTACCACTCCTGCCATCTCAGCCCCGAAAATCATCGGGTAACTCTGGTAGGAAATGTTCAAATATCGCATCCAAGTTTCCAATGGCAGGCGGTCGTCCACGCCTGTTTTACGATCCAGACCATCAGGACCATTGCCCCAATCCGCACCAGCACCGCCAGGGCCGTATCCTGATTCAATAATCCCCACCGATTCAGAATCTCGGTCCAGTCGTGGAAAGCCGCCGGATCCACGCCACCGACCAGCGGCAACTCGTGAGCGCGAGCGTCAGCCATGTAACGGGCGATGTTCAGCAGGTTTTCCGCGATCCACGCCAGGCAGACATAGAACCCATAACGCTGCTCCCGGCGATAGCACTCCCAGGCGCAGGCGGCGGGAATCAGCAATTGCATCAGGGTGCCGCCATACACGGCCAGCCGGGAAAACAGCACGCCGAAGATCGGATGTCCGGCTTCGTGAAACGCCAGGTTGGCGCTGTCGAGAATCGGAACCCAGCCCCACAAGGCGTGGCAAAGCAACAGCAGTCCGATGGCGGCGGTCAACAGCAGGGGCGACAACAACGAGTAGCCGGACGGTGAAGGGATCATGGCGCATCGTCGTTGTCCGGGGACGACGGGTGGGCAAGGTCGATTCGCCCGGCGACCGGAGGCTTGGCACGAATCCGCCGCGCCCGCTCAACCGGCATTTCTGGCAATGACCACTGGGAACGGGCGGTTGCTGTGAGTTCGGGTTCCGGTGCCGGGCTACTGGTTCGAACCCGGCGTAGCCAGCCCAGGATGTGGCGCTCTACTGCTTCCTGGCAGGTTAGCGGCAGGTCGCGGAAGATCAGCGCTCCAGCGCCCAGCACCAGAGTCAGCCCGCCAATGAAGGACACCAGCGGCGGCATGAAGGCAATCGTCAACAGGGCCAGCAGCGCGATCAGAAGGTGCCGGATTTTCAAGGCTTATCCCTCGCCTGGTGTGGAACTGGCCTCCGGAGCGGACCGGCGCACCAGAATGACCGTGCAGTTATCATCCGGCTGGCTGCGTTGTTGCTGAATAGTTTCGGCCAGTTCGGCGAACAGCCCGTCCAGCAACGCCTCCAAAGAACGCTCCGGTGGCGCCAGCAGCGCCGGCCAGCGCTGAATGAACGCTTGTGGACTGGCCAGGTGCCAGAGACCATCGCTGGCGAACAGGTAAATCCAGCCCGGCTCCAGCGGCAACAGGCGGCGATCATTTAGACCCTGCAAGAACAAGGGCAGATTGCCGTCATGCAGTTCGTACAGTTCCGCATTGATGACCTCCGCATACCGCCCTGGCGCGCCGAGCGTGCTGCCCAGAATGAAGGCTTGGCTGATTTGGGAGTTGGTCTGGACGTGAACCTGCTGCACCCATTCGGCGCCGTCCAGCAAGCCAATCATCGCCAGGTGGGTGGCGGGCACATGATCCACCGTCAGGCACTGCGCCTGCTCGGCACTGATGGCGTAGGCCCGTGAATCACCGACATGGAACAGCAGGGCGGGACCCTCACGGGGAATTTCCAGCAGGATCAGGGTGCAACCGCTTTCCAGCCCCCGGTCGTGGAATTCCTGATAGAGCCGCCGATGCAAGGCGTCGAGGTGGATGGATAGCTGATCGAGATCAGTGATGGCGGGCAGGTTGAGCAAACCCTGGACGGTTTGCTCGGCGGCTTCCCGACCGTGGCTATGGCCACCCATGCCGTCGAGTACCGCGATCCGTTGGTGGCCCACTGGCCAGTGGGGCAACTGTCGCCGGGTCTCCTCTTCGCGCCAGAGAAAAGTCGCTTGGCCCTGTCCGTCCACCCTCAGGTAATTGTCCTGATTTTCGTGGCGCCCCCGTCCGGTTGGCGAGCGCAGCGAACGCACGGCGATTTCGAGCGGAGAATTGGGAGGTGCTACGCTTTGTTCAACAGCGTTCACAGTGTTCATGGCGTTATGGCTAGGCATCATGGGGTTCCGGGCATAGCGGCAACAGGCCGCAAGGCGGGCGTGGCGGAATCCACAGCGAGGGCGTCGCAGAATCACCGTGGATGAGCGAGGGAGCTTGCTCCTTCTGCTAGACTAATAATGCAGTTTAGTACTGTCATTTCCAACCCATCATTATTAAAAACAATCCGGCAATCGGGCTTATGGAACTCGAAAAACGTCTTGGGGAAGCTACGAAGGCGGATGCCGCTGGCCTGTTGAACAAGGCCGGCTTGGCGCAACGCCAGCAAAAAGGGCTGCATTCGGCCACTACGGGAGAGGATCCATCGCTGCTGGCGGACGGGGACACTCCTGAATCGGGGTCCGGGGCGCTGGATGCCGGGATGGTGCTTGGGCCTCCCGAGCGGCGGGTCCGACTGTTGCACGATCTCAGCGGCAAGCAGCGGATCTGGCTGGTCCGGATCGCCTCATCCGGCACCCGGGATGATGACACGGCTGATGATTTCCGGGCGATCAAGATTTTCTTGCCGGTGGACCATGTAACACGAGAGGCGGGGCGCGACGAGCGGGCCTTGCGGGCGGATTCGCTCGGTTTGCGCGCTTACCTGACCAAGGCCAGAGCGCGGGTGGCGGTCGCTACAAAGCTTGAGCATCCGTCCATTGCCCGGGTTTATGGCTGGCGCTATGGCGCTGATGGCTGGCCATTCGCCGAAATGGAGTACATCGACCACCCTATGCACAGCCTGGCGCAGTTGCTGCGCCAGCAGCCATCGGGTTTATCCTGGGATACCGTGCTGAAATGGCTGCGGCCGGTTGCCGATGCGCTGGACTATGCCCGCCTGGAGCAGCGATTGGCGCACCAGCATCTCGACGTCGACACAGTGTTCATTACTGACCAAGGCGCGGTTAAGGTCTTGGGATTTGGCCTGGCCACCGAAATCAGGGAGCCGCGCAGCATCCTGTTCAGCGCTAGCGGTTCAGCAGGAGGGACGGTTGCGGAAGGGTCAGGTGAATCCGGCTCCGCTGAAATGGTTTTTCGCCGCGATGTGTTTGCCTTGGCGCTCCTGATTTATCAGTTGCTGGCTGGGCGTAGCGCGTATGCCGCCCAAGGCCAGACTTTAGGCGCCATACCGCGTTCACCCGGACTCACCGATGACGCTTGGCGGGTGTTACGGCGCGGACTGGCCTATCCGAGCGAGCTGTGCCCGATCGACGCTGGCCGATTTCTCAATGAGCTGGAGGCAGCACAGCAACCGTCCCTGGGCGTCCGGCGCAGCCGCCGTTCGCTGCTGGAACGGCACGGGGCGCTGGCGGCGGGATTAAGCCTTGTGGTGATGGTGGGTGGTTACTGGCTGGCGACGCGCACCAGCGAGTCGCCAGGGGCGAATCTACCAGCGCTGACTGAGGCGGATGGCACGGCGCAATCCAGCGCGGGGGAGCGCGATCCAAGGACAGTGGCGAATTCCCTGGCTTTGGCGCAACAGGCCGAGCATGAAGCGGACCTGCGCGCCTTTGAAGCCGCCAAGCGCGTGGATGCGGTGGCGGCTTACCGGCTTTATGTGCAGCGCTGTCCGCGTTGCGACCACGGGCAGGAGGCGCACGCCGCGATCCGCCGGCTGGAGAACCAGGAGAAGGTCAGCTTGCTCCAGGCAGAATTCGCCACCCTGGCCCAGACCGTGGAACGGGAAGGCCGAGAAGATCGGGGCGATGCCGCGCTGGCCCGGCTGAAGGCATTGGCGGAATTGACCCCCGACGATCCGTTCATCGCGACGGGTCGGCGGCGGATCGCTTTGGTTTGGGTGGCTCGGGGACAAACCGGCCTGAAACAGCCGAACCTGGCGGAAGCCCGGAAGTGGCTGAAGAAGGCCCAGTCCGTGCAAGTCGATCTTCCTGAACTGGCGACTTTGGCCCAGGCGTTGGCCCAAGCCGAGGTCGCCGAGCGGAACCGGCAGACCGATGCCGATGGGTTCGCGGCCGCCCGGAACGCCAATACCCGCCGGGCCTACTGGGCCTACCTTGACCGGTGCGCGGCGAGCTGTGGCTACCGCGCCGAGGCGGAGGCTGCCCTGATTCGGTTGGCGCCCACCAATCCGGTTATGCGGGATCGCCTGAACGATAGTTCCCAGGGTCCGGAAATGGTCGCGATCCCGGCGGGCGCGTTTCTGATGGGGTCGCCGCCCCAGGAGAAAGGCCGCTACGCCGACAATGAATTCCTGCACCCGGTGCAGATCGATAAAGCCTTTGCGATCGGCAAGTACGAAGTGATGTTTCATGAATACGACCGGTTTGCCACGGCGACGGGGCGGACCTTGCCCGACGACAAGCGGTGGGGGCGCAGCCGGTTGCCCGTGATTAATGTGAGCTGGCAGGATGCGATGGCCTATGCCGAATGGCTGTCCCAACAAACCGGTGCCCGCTATCGCCTGCCAACTGAGGCCGAGTGGGAATATGCGGCCCGGGCCAGAACCACGACCAGCCGCTACTGGGGTGATGATCCTGACCAAGGCTGCGCCTATGCCAACGCTGCCGATCTGGACGGCAAACAGTTGTTCGTGGGCTGGACGGAAATGAAATGTCATGACGGCCATATCTACACCGCCCCGACGGGCAGTTATCGGAGTAACGACTTCGGTTTGCATGACATGGCGGGCAACGTGCTGGAGTGGACGTGTTCGCTGTATGACAAGGATTCCCGGGTAGCGCCGGTTCAGAGTTGCGAGGCGATGACCGGGGAGCGCGAGTTTGTGGTGCGGGGCGGTTCCTGGAACGATGAGCCGCGTAACGTCCGTTCCGCGGATCGGCATCGCAGCCCACCCGATTTCCGCGACTATTATCTTGGCTTCCGCCTGGTTCGAGAGCTGCCCTGAACCCACCAATCCAATGAAAGCAATCCAGTGGGCGGGGGTACCTACAGGCTCGAACCATCGCCCGGCATACTGGCCAACGCCATCAGGCGCAACGCTACGACCAGGCGATCGAGCGTCTGGAGCGCGAATCCGGGGTGCGTTTTCCGCAAGGACAGGTAAAATCAGTCGAACAAGATAACCGCGCTGAATGAAGCACCGCTTTACTGAATTTCGCACTTGCGGAACCTGCGCCGCCCTGCCGGATGAATCCTGACGGCGCCCGCCGATGCCACAATAGGATGCCATGATCAAGAAAACCAACACACTGCCCGTCGGTTATCGCCTCCACCAGTACCGGATTGAATCGGTGCTGGGCGCAGGCGGCTTCGGGATTACCTACAAGGCAGTTCACGAGGCGTTGCAAACCCGGGCGGCCGTCAAGGAATACTTCCCGGTCGAATGGTCCTATCGGGATCGCGACGATGTGAACGTGCTGGCCAACACCCAGGGGGGGTCGCCCACCTCCGAGGCCGGCGAGGACGCCTGTTACTCGTGGGGACTGGAGCGCTTTCTCAATGAAGCCCAGATCCTGGGTAAAATCGATCATCCTGGCGTGGTGCGGGTGCGGGATTTTTTCGAAGCCAATGGCACCGCCTATATCGTGATGGACTATGTGGAGGGCGAGTCGCTCGGCCAGATGTTGCAGCGCGAGCGGAGCCTGTCAGAGGAACAGGTTCGCCGCCTGGTCGAGGACGTGTTGCCGGCGCTGGAGGCGGTTCATGCCCAAGGCTATCTGCATCGCGATCTGAAGCCGGCCAACCTTTACCGCCGTTCGGACGGACGGACCATCCTGATCGATTTCGGCGCGGCCCGCCAAGCGTTGGGCAAGCGCAGTAAGAGCGTCACCAGTGTGTTCTCGCCCGGCTACTCGCCTATCGAGCAATACCTGGTGGACGGCAAGGGTTATGGCCCGTGGACCGACATCTATGCCTTGGGCGCGGTGCTGTATCACTGCGTCACCGGCGTGGCCCCGGTCGAGGCCCCGGCGCGGGTGCTGGATGATCCACTGCGGCCCGCCGAAGAGGCCGCATTTGGCCGTTACAGTCCAGCCATTCTGAGGTTAGTGGATCGATCCATGTCGGTCCGTCCCGGAAACCGGTTCCAGACCATTGCCCAGATGCGGGCGGCGCTTGAGGTTCAGCCGGAGCCGGCTCGCCCGGAACATGATGAAGACCGCACCATCAAGCTCGAATTGCCAATGCGTCCGGATTTGCACCGCAGTGGCGAGAAACCGCGTCCGGCGATCATTGCGCCGGCGTGCGAATCACCAGAACGTCCCCTCCTTCCGGCGAAGCCGAAACCTCGGTGGCGCGACTGGCGCTGGGGGGTGAGTGCGATGGCGGTGGTAGCGATGCTGGTCGGCGGGAGTACGTTTTTGATCATGAGAGCGCCAACGCCGCCAACGGTTACGCCCGCTCAGCCGGTTATTCCATCTCAGCCGATCACGCCCGCTGAGCCGGTCACGCCCGCTGAGCCGGTTATTCCACATCAGCCGGTCATTCCACCTCCGCCGGTTACGCCCGCTCAGCCCGTCATTCCATCTCAGCCGGTCACGCCCGCTCAGCCCGTCATTCCACCTCAGCCACCGGTCGCCAGCGGACCACCGGCCAATCCCCGGCCCGGCCAGATTTATACCGATCCCACTACAGACATGGCGCTGGTCTGGATTCCGCCCGGCTGTTTCACCATGGGCAGTCTGGAAACCGAGAAAGACCGCAGTGCTAACGAAGCTCCTCATCAGGTGTGTCCAAAGGGTTTCTGGCTGGGCAAAACTGAAGTGACCAATGCTCAGTACCGGCAATTCGAACCCGACCATGATAGCGGCAGTTATGAATCCCTAACTCTGAACGCCCCCGACCAGCCCGTGGTTCGAGTCAAATGGCAAGAAGCGGTAGCTTATGCCGACTGGCTGTCAAGCAAGACGGGCCTGCAGTTTCGGCTGCCAACCGAGGCGGAATGGGAATACGCCGCCCGCGCCGGACGAACCGATTCCCGGACGTGGGGCGATAACCCGAACCAGGCCTGTCGGCACGCCAATATCTATGACGAGACCGCCCGCAAGGTCAAACCCTTTAACTGGGCCAACTACCCCTGTCAGGATGGTTATGTCGTCGCCGCCCCGGTTGGCAAGTACGCCGCTAACGCCTTCGGTTTGCACGATATGCTGGGCAACGTCGGTGAATGGACCTGTTCCGAATACGACAGCACCTATGCCGGCGGTGAAACCCGCTGCGCTCCCCGGAATGCGGCGGCTGGCGGTCGGCGGGTGTTGCGCGGCGGTTCCTGGTCCGATTATCCGGGGCTGGTGCGCTTCGCTTACCGGTTTCCAACCGTACCCGACAACAAAAAATTCGATTACGGATTCCGTTTGGTGCTGGAGCCATGAGGCTTTGAAGGTTAAAGATTCAGGACTTTCGCTGACCCACGTTCTCCGTCATACCCGCGAATGCGAGTATCCATTCTTTTCAGAGCGTTACTGGATTTCCGCTGACGCGGGAATGACGAAAAGCGAAGGTCGAAGGTCCTGAGATTAAAGATTGATGAGTGGCGTAGGAGACGGTATGGGCAAGGTTATAGTGAGAATGTTGCTGTTACTGGCGCTGATAGCCTGGCCGCTGGCGGGTTCATGGGCGGCCAGCGGGCAGCCTGAGGAGCGGCTGACCGCGACCGTGGTCGAGTTCAGCGTCCGGGGCGATCTCGATGAGCAGGCCGGGGCCATCATCGCTGAAACGATGATGTCGGCCATCGCTAATACCAATCGTTTTATCCTGAAGGATCGCTTGCCGCTCTCGGCAGCGGCCAAAATCGCCAAGACCCAGGAGTTGGGTTCGACCGGATTACTCGATCCCAAGACGGTTGCCGAGCTGGGCAAAACCTACCAGGTCGATGCCGTAGTGACCGGCGGGGTTTACAAACTAGGCGATCTGATTACCGTCACGGCGCGGCTGATCGATACTAAAACCGCCTCGCTGCTGCGTAGCGGCCAGATTCAAGGCAAGGACATCGATAGCATCCAAATCAAGATTAATGAGCTGGCGGCGATGATTACCGCACCGCCGCCGCCGCAGACTTACACGCTCACGGTTCGGACTGAACCCGCTGACGCGGGCGTTCGGTTGCTGAACCATGCGACGCCCTATCAGCCCGGAATGCGGCTCCCGCCGGGCGACTATGAAGTGGAGGCGACCCTGCCCGGCTATAACGCTCGCAAGGAAACCGTGCGGATCGGCGATCGCGATATGGCTATGACGGTTGTGCTGGAGAAGGCGCGCTATGGCCTGATCGTTCGCCCGGAGCCGGCGGATGCACACATCCGCTTACTCGGCGGTTCGCCGGCCTATCAACCGGGAGTCACACTGCCGCCCGGCGATTACGAGATCGAAGTTGCACGGGACGGCTATGTTTCCCGCACGTTTCCAGTACGGATCGTGGATAGCGAAGTCACGGTGCCGGTGACACTAACCCAGACCCCCCCGGTGCCGCCGCCCGTGCCAGCGCCCGTGCAGTATCGCCTGACCGTACAGCCTGAGCCGCCCAGCGCCGAAGTGCGGTTGTTGAATATGAAGACGGCCTACCAACCGGGAGTGCAGCTTGCGCCGGGCGGTTATACGGTCGAGATCGCCCAGTCCGGGTATGAAACTCAGCGGGTCAAAGTGCAAATCGTCAGCAGCGATGTCACCATGCCGGTCACGCTGACTCGTAAACCGGTTGTCGCCGCGCCATTACCGCCGACCGCGTACCGGCTGACCGTGCATCCTGATCCGCCCACCGCCCAGGTGCGACTGCGCGGAAGCAAGACCGCTTATCAACCCGGCGTAGCGCTTTCGCCGGGCAGTTATACCGTTGAGGTCTCCCAGTCTGGCTACCAATCCAAACAGGTGCCGGTGCGGATCGCCAACAACGATCTGACGATCCCGGTCGTACTGGCGAAGCTGCCGGAACTGACTCAATACCGGCTGTTGGTGCAGACTGATCCGCCAGGTGCCCAAGTGCGGTTGCGCGGCACCAAAACCGCTTATCGATCGGGTGGCGTCCTGTTGTCGCCCGGCAACTACGCCATTGAAGTTTCCCAACCCGGCTACGAATCGAAGCAGGCGACCGCACGGATTGCCGATGGCGATCTCACGTTGCCGGTGATCTTGAACAAGCGGATTGAACCGACCCAGCGGATTGAACCGACCCAGCGGATTGAACCGACCCAGCGGATTGAACCGACCCAGTACCGGCTGACCGTGAGTCCCGATCCACCAAATGCCAAGGTGCGGCTGATGAATGCTCCGGCGACCTACCGGCCCGGGGTCACACTGCCGCCCGGCGGCTATGTGGTCGAAGTCTCGGCCAGCGGCTATGAAAGCCAGCGGGTCACGGCCCGAATCGCTGATGAGGATGTGACGCTGCCGGTCGAACTCGAAAAAAGCGCCGCCCCGCCGCCGCCAGCCCGGCCCCCACCGTCCACCACGGCGTCCTTGCCGCCGCCAGAACCTGTTGCCCGCCCCCGGACCGGCGAATGGCAAATCCGCACCGTGCAGGCGGATGGTTCCATCAGCGGCGTGGATCGTGCGGAAGTCATGAAGGTGTTGAATGGCTACACCGGGCGGACTATCAACCGGCAAACCCTGCTCGATGCCGCCATGCGGGTTTACCAGTCGACCGGGATTACGCTGAGCTTCACGGTACGCTCCAACGCGGCTGGAACCGCCGATTTGTCGACGCGGGCGAGCCGGCAGGTGCGGCGCACCTATGAAAGCACCATTCCCATGATGACCCGCAGTCAACTGGAAAGCGCCGGCTTCGGGGTTTCGGTGGAGTGAGTTTTACTCGTCCTTGGGATAGCCGGGGTGGTCGATCATGGCGGTATGGTCGCCGCGCACGATAGGCAGGTAGCGCGGCTTCCAGAACCGTGAACGCAGATAGGCGTCCAGATCGCAGCCGGCCAGCCCGGCATTGCCCGCCACCCCTTCCTTGAGCGCCTGCTCAATCACCCGCACCCCGACCCGAATGCTGACTTCCCGCAGTTCCCGCACTGGCGGATACACCCGCCCGCTCTGCAAATGCGCGGCGGCGGTGTATTCGGCCAAGGCATAGGCTCCCGCCAACACCATGCCGTCGGTAATCTCCCGACATTCGGCCAGCATCACCCCCAACCCCAGTCCCGGAAAAATGAAGGCGTTGTTACCTTGACCGACATGGTGGGTCCGACCATCGTGAACCACATCGGGGAACGGGCTGCCGGTGGCCACCACCGCTCGCCCTTCGCTCCACTCGATAATATCTTCCGGCAACGCCTCGCAGGCCGAGGTCGGATTGGACAGCGGGAAAATCGCCGGATGGGTGGTGTTGCGGGCCATCGCCTGCACCACTGGATGATTGAACGCGCCGGTCTGGCCGCTCAGACCCAGCAGGACGGTGGCTTTGGTGTGTTCAATAGTTTCCAGCAGGGTCGGTATTTCATTGGCGATCGGCCAGTTGGCGATCTTGGCCAGCGGCTGCACATAGTCCTGCTTGTAGGCTTCGACGTTGCGCCCTTCGACCAGCAGGCCCCGCGAGTCGAGTACACAAACCCGGTCACGGGCTTCTTCGCGGCTCAAACCTTCCCGCATCAAACCCTGGCTAATCGCCCAGGCCACGCCAATCCCGCCCGCGCCGGCGCCAAGAATGACGATCCGCTGATCGCGCAACGCCTCGCCTTTCAGCCGGCTGGTTGACAGCAATCCGGCCAGCGCCACCGCGCCGGTGCCCTGAATGTCATCGTTAAACGACGGCAATTGCTTGCGATACCGCTCCAGTACCGTGAAGGCGACTTCCTTGGCCAGGTCTTCCCACTGGATCACCGCACGCGGCCAGCGGTTGCGGATCGCACTGACAAACTTATCCAGAAAAACCAGATAATGCTGGCCGCGCAACCGCCGTTGTCGAACGCCAAGATAAAACTCGTCGTTGAGCAGCTCCAGCCGATCAGTGCCAACATCGAGCTTGACCGGCATGGTGTGAAACGGGTCAATCCCGCCGCCGATGGTGTACAGCGCCAGCTTGCCAATCGCAATCGCCAGCCCGCCGTAACCTTGATCGCCAATACCGAGAATGGCCGAGGAGTCGGTCGCAACGATCATTCGCACATCATTCCACGGGAAGTTACGCACCACCTTGGTGGCGCGGTCGATGTTCAATGGCGAAAACGACAGCCCGCGTGGATTCTGATAGAGGTGGCTGAACTGTTGCACCGCCTGACCGACGGTCGGGGTGTAGATGATCGGCATCATTTCTTCCAGATGCCGCTCCAGCAGGGCGTAAAACAGGGTTTCAGCCCGTTCCTGCAAGGCGCGTAAATACTGGTATTTGCCAATCGGGTCCGGTTCACGCAGGAAGCCGCGATAGACCCGCTCCACCTGCTGCTCCAGGGTATTGACCTGCGGCGGCAACAATCCATCCAGCCCCAGCGCGACCCGTTCGTCCTCGGTGAAGGCGGTACCCTTGTTGCTCAGCACCAGCCGTAGCAGGGCGATGCCTTCCAGATACACTTCCATGTATTGATGACCGTCGGCATCGGTCTTGATATCGAAATAGGGGCTAATCGGCTCTCGTTTCATGGGGCGGCTTCAGGCAGGTTTGAAAGGCGGGAAAACAGCAGTGGGCGATTTTCGGAACGATATAAGGCGCGGCAATATGGCATTGAAAACCGGCAGGGTCAAACCAGAGACTCCCGGTTAGATCGGCCATTGACGGGGCGAATTAGCCGGTTCATTCATCTCACCGCAGCGGATTCTCGCTTATAATGCCAATTTGAGGAGGGTTATTTTCGCCCCAGCCCGCCCTCGCCCAACCTCCCGTCGGGAAGGAGAACCACCGCATGACCTATGAGAATATCCGGCTCGAGACCCGTGGCCCGGTCGCCCTGATTACCCTTAATCGCCCCAAAGCCTTCAACGCCCTGTCCAACGATCTGATGGACGAGTTGACCCATGCACTGGATGCGGTTGAGGCCGATGTCGACCTTCGCGCCATCGTCCTGACCGGTGGGGAAAAGGTGTTCGCCGCCGGCGCAGACATCAAGGGCATGAAAGATTATTCGTACATGGACGCCTACCACGCCAACTTCATCACCCGCAATTGGGAACGGGCCAGCCACTGCCGCAAACCGATCATCGCCGCCGTCGCCGGTTATGCGCTGGGCGGCGGTTGCGAACTGGCGATGATGTGCGACTTTATCCTCGCGGCCGACACCGCCAAATTCGGCCAGCCGGAAATCAAGCTCGGCATTTTGCCCGGAGCCGGCGGCACCCAGCGGCTAACCCGGCTGATCGGCAAGTCCAAGGCGATGGAACTGTGCCTGACCGGGCGGATGATGGATGTTCAGGAAGCGGAACGGGCCGGACTGGTTAGCCGGATCGTGCCGGTCGCCGAGTTGATCGAGGAGGCGGTCAAGGTCGCCGAGACCATCGCCAGTTACTCGCTGGCGGCAGTAATGATGACCAAGGAATGCGTCAATCGTGCCTATGAAACGACGCTCGCTGAAGGGCTGTTGTTTGAGCGGCGCACTTTCCATGCAGTCTTCGCTACCCAGGACCAGAAAGAAGGGATGGACGCTTTTTCGAGCAAGCGATCGGCGGAGTTCAAGCATCGTTAGACGGATTACCCCGTTCCTGAATGCCGGCATGAATCCATGCTGGAAACCCTCGTGATCAACATCAACCAGAAAGGAAACATCATGGAAATCAAGAAAATTGGCGTCATGGGCTGCGGCGCAATGGGGTTGGGTGTCGCGCAAGTCTGCGCTCAGGCCGGCTTTCCGACCGTCGCGGTCAAGGCGACGCCGGGGTCCACCGACAAGATTCGGGCCGGGCTGGACAAGTCGTTAAGCAAAATGGTCGAGCGCGGCAAGCTGGCCGTGGAGAAGAAGGACGCCACTCTCGGCCTGCTACATTTCACCACCAGTGAAGCCGAAGTGGCGGATTGTGATCTGATCATCGAATCGATCATCGAAGATCAGGAAATCAAGAAGGCGCTGTTCCAGCGGCTGGAAGGGATCGTGTCGCCGCAGGCGCTGCTGACCACCAACACCTCGACGCTGTCGGTGACGGCGTTGATGGCGGTTTGCAAACACCGTGAGCGGGTAGCCGGTCTGCATTTCTTCAACCCGGCTCCGATCATGAAGCTGGTCGAGATCATCCACGCTTTTGAGACCTCGGAAGACACCATTGCCACGCTGGATCAGCTTTGCAAGAAGCTGGGCAAGGATCCGGTGATCGTTCAGGACACCACCGGTTTCATTGTCAACCGGCTGCTGACTCCTTATATGTTGAGCGCCATTCGTCTGCTGGAAATGGGTACCGGCACCATTGCCGACATTGATCATGCGATGAAGTCCGGCGCTGCGCATCCGATGGGACCGTTTGAACTGGCCGATTACATCGGGCTGGACGTGGTTGAGGCGATGACCATGAACATCTATCAGGATATGCACCAGCCGCATGTCGCCCCGCCCCACACCCTGACTCGCTTGGTGCAGCTCGGCTATCTGGGCCGCAAGACCAATAAGGGTTTCTACGATTATTCGGTGAAGCCGCCGATTGCCAATCCGCAACTGCGGCATCCAGTGGCCTGAGCGCGGTTTTTTCCTCCTGCCAGAAGGAATTGCAATACGCCCTCTTCTATTAGAAGGGGGCGTGTTTTTTTTTGGGCCTGCTAAAAGGCTGACGGGGTTAAGGTGATTTCCTGAAATGAATTTCTGTTTCATCCCAAGCCCGTGTTTCACACTGAAACGCCGTGAAACAGGCTTGTTTCAAATTTCAAATTATGGTCGCATTTCAGCGATAGCCTTGTCGTGATAACTCTTTGTTATTCAGTGAATTGTTTGTTTAGTGCAGCGATGGCACAGAACATGCTAATGCTGGACTCAGAATCTAAGCGTGGCGACCTGATAATTTAAGGATTGCGCGGCTGACCTTGGCGCTGGCGACCAATCAGCGGTCGGTGGATAACTTCAACCAATGATGGAGACTGTTGTGGAGCATCCAAACCCTTCGGAGTATGCAACGAACCTTGAGCAATCGCTGATGGATACCGCCGTTGAAAGCTGGCGATTCGCTCGCCTGTTCGAGCGGTTGGTCAGCCGCTTGGAACCAGGGGAAAGTTCGCGTTATATCAACCAGATTCGCTACTTTTCAAAGCGGTTGGAGGAAAATCTGGAGCGGACTGGAATGCGAATCGTCAACCTCGAAGGTCAATCCTACGATACTGGCGCGGCGGCTACCGCGATCAACGTCGCCGACTTTAGCCCCGATGATGTGCTGGTCGTGGATCAGATGATTGAACCGATTATCATGGGGACCGATGGTTTGCTGCGGTCTGGAACCGTGACCTTGCGCAAGGTATTGATTTTTAATTTTAATCGTTGTCTGGTGTTACACAAGAAAACCAAAATCGCATGTAAGCGAAAATCTATCGGGAAACTTGAATGAAACATTGGATTAATTTTACTATAGGCATCCTAAACCGGTTGTAGATGTAGTACGGGCATCCTGCCCGTGTTTAGCCCACGGGCAGGATGCCCGTGCTACGATAAATTCCACCACTTGAATCGGATTCCTATATAATACATCTTGAATCTCTGACTAAAAAACGATCTAAAAACTGAACCGGGGTTTAATAATGTCTCATTTAAGTAAACAGTGTTCGCTTGTGGGGGGGGGTAATATATTTTTTGAGGCATTAGTTTTATTTTTGCTTCTGTTTACCCTCTTCACGCCATACGCCTACGCAACACCATCGAATTTCGCAACCCCCGCTTGGACTCAGGCGCTGCAAAACCAAGGATGGGATGAAACCACGGCAACGGAAGTCGTCAATCTGAACCAGGATTGGTTCACCAGCCTCGCTGAAAACTACCCGAAGGAACTGGACACGCAACTGACGCGACTGGGCCGCCTCGGTAAATACCCGCAATTCGCCTTCCTGCTGCAAAATCACCCTGAATTGGCCGGTCTGCTAGCCGGTTCCGAAGACCCGCGCCTGCTCGCTAAGACGCTGTCCAACGAGGACTGCTATCCCTATCTCACTCAGCAGTATTCCCTGCAAGCTGCGCCGGATGATGCGCTGGCTTTAGCCAAGGCACTGGAACGGCACGGTCAGATGATTTGCGCTTTGGCAAAACGGGGGATTCCCGGCGCGTCAGCATTGTTTGTATTTCCGCATGAAACCACCGCTGGCCGCGAATATGCCCGCTGGCTGGATGAAGTGGTGCGGAATGCATCAAGCCAGTCCGATGATCAATTAGCCGAACTGATTGGTTTTATTGCTACTGAGGGCGGGGATATTCGGCGACGCATGGAGCGCGATGCGACGTTCCGTGATCAATTTCGCCCGACCTTATGGCCGCGTTTGGTTCGGACGGTTCAGAATGAAAAATTCTCGGTAGCTGTGGCAGAACCGCTCATTTGGGATTTGCTGGCGTTACCACAGGGAGAAAATTTGCTCAAAGATTGGGGGCCAGAAGTTCCAGCCAATTTGCTGTTTGGCAATGCTGCTTACCCTAAAGAATTGCACGAAACCGTTATCGATCTAATGCGTAACAGCGACCAAGAAACCATGACGGTGTTAATGCGCTTTGCTGGGGAACCCGTGTTGAATACCTTTTTACAGCGCCAAGATTTGGATTGGGAAATCAAAGCAACGGTACTCAAAAAGCGCTATGAGTCATGCCCAAAGGATTTTGATCAACCCTGCCCTACTTTCGTGGAAAAGGTAAAGCATGATAACCAGATGAGTGCATCTACTTTAGCGGAAGACTTAAAGCCAGAACCCAGCGGACCAAAAATGTGGATTCCTTTAATATCTTCATACTACACCGCTAAAAAAATGGCGCAAGGGCGAGAAACCAGCACCTTCGACTTGTTTCTTCTTGGTATTGATATTGTAACCGTTGCGATGCCCGTTGGTAAGATCGCCGGAAATTTAATCAAGGGAACAGCAAAAACAGTTGTCAAGGGAACTACCAAAGAAATTGGCGAGAATATGGTCAATCAGCAACTCAAAGACTATAGCCGTGACGCACTTGCAAAAAAGATCAACACCCAAATGGTGAAAAATTTGACCGAAAAACAACTGATACCGCAAGCTATGAAAGAAGTCCTGAAAAAATATATGCCGGTTATTTCTAAAGCGCGGGCAATAACCACCGGCAATACGGCCTTTGAAGCCACCAAGCCGTTACAATTTCTGTTTGAAAAAACAGGCGTTGGTCGAACCACGTTCAAGAAATGGACGGGGCTGGAAGCACGGATTTTTATGCGAAATGACGCCAAGGTTGTCATTTATCCAACCCAAGGTATTAGTGGAGCCTTGCTGCGTGAAACTGCGGAGAATGCCGTTGCAGAAGCAGTCGGTGAAGTTGCCAAAGTCGCACAAAGAGCATGGCAACAAAACGCATCTGGTTGGTGGCTGATGAATGCTACCAACATGGATGCAGCCATCGCTCGATAACTTGACCAAGGATCACCCATCATGGCGCAAAAAATCAAGCCTATTTTCCAAAAAATTACCGCGTTTTTGACGGTGATTTTATTACTAACTTTACTATTACTGGCGTAGCTGCTTCATTTTCTTGGAAGACTTTCATTCAAGGAACGGCTAAAGTTGCTGACGATGTGCCAGTGAATAAAGCGGATGATATTGCTGAAAGTTTGGCTCGATCCAAAAGCGTAACGCGCAAGCTGGATGCTGATTTATTGCAAGCCGGGAAATTAACCGACAAGATGGATGACGCAGCCCGCGCAACGGTTCGCAACGCGGCAATGCTCAAGGCGCTGGAAAAAGCGATTCCTGATAATCCGGCACTGCTCAGAGAAATCAAGGCGCTGGACAGCGCTTCACAGGAAGCGGCGGTGGTACTCGCCAAAGGTGGACAGAGCATGGCCCGCGCCATGCCCGATATTACCGGACGGGGGCAGCTTTTAAAGCGGGGCGGAGCGGATGTGGTGGCGGCGGTAGGTTTACATGGCGATGATGCCGCCCGTGCCGCTATGCGCCTCGATACCGCTATTCAGGGTGGCAGTTTGATCATTCCTGCCGGAAAACGGGCGGTCACTCTGGAAGATTTTGGGCGGGTAATGACTGAAACCGGCGAGTCTGGTTGGCAATTCTGGCAAAAATCGGTGCAACCCCATTGGAAATTGTGGCTGGGCAGTGGGGCGTTAGCGGTTTATCTTATCAATCCTGAACAATTTCAGGATACCGCCGGTAATCTCAGCGAGGCTGGTTTTCGCCATTTGGGTTTGTTAATGGGAGAAGTTTCGGCGGGAGCCATTCGCGGCATTAGCCAAGGAACCGCTGAGGTAGTTGAGAAGGTCGTAGTCGAAACAACAACCGGCTTTTTCCAAAGTTGGCAAAGCTTTGTTTCCGGCCTGCTGATTTTGTTTGGAATCTCGCTGCTGTTCCGACGGGTGCGTTATTACGTCCTATGGCCGTTGCGCTGGCTGAATAAGACACCGGGCCAGACCTGAATCATTCATCATTAACAACCATTCCCCATCGTTCTCAAACGTGAGTAATCACACTGGAAAGGGTAATCCATGAAACCGCAAATCAGAAAAAACAAGAAAGTTTATCGAATCGCTCTATATGGCGCCAGCGGATCGGGTAAAACCTGCATTTTGGCGGCGCTGGCGATAGATCGTTTGCCACACCCGGAGGGTTTAAGTTGTACTTGGCTGCCTTCTGGTCAAGAAGCGGGACGGAAATGGCTGAAAGAGGCGGTCAGCTCCTTTGAAGAAAACCGCTTGCCTAAACCGAGTGAGGTCACTACTCAACCTCCCACTTTTGATTTTAATTTTTCCGCTGATGGACGCACTTATGCAGTAGAAATGATTGACTATGCTGGTGAGTTAGTTAATCCCGTCTTGAGTGATAATGAAAACGCTAAGCTGTTATTTAATCACTTAAAAAATATGGATGCCTTGTTGGTTTTGGCCCCAGTTCCAAAAACCGATGGTCATCATTCCATACTTTCCAGGGAATTATTAGCGGTTCGTCGCACCTTTGAAAAATTGCGCGAGCAAATGAGTGAAAAAAAGGCACACTTGGATACCCCAGTGGCGCTAATCGTGAATGCATGGGATCGAGTGATGGATCACAGTCTGGCCGTCAGCGAAAACCAGACGTATGTGAGCGAACAACAAAAGCTGAATGAATTGCTGTTTAAATCCAATACGTTATTGCCACATCGTGGACTTTACGATGCGCTTAAAAATAGTGTGCCGGAAAACGATTTTACAGTTTTCCCGGTGAGCGCCATTGGTTTATGCGAAAAAGTGCTGGTCGATGGGCATGAATTTGAGCGTCCGAAAAATATTAGTCCGCTGCATTCTTTTGGTCTGGAAAATCCGTTTGTTTGGGCGCTGCGACGGCGGGATGAAATTGATGTCGTCAACCTTGAACAGGCAGTAAGTCAATTGACTGTTGGCAAAGGAACCCGTTTTATTCCGTGGCCGCCACTGGAACTATTGCGTCAAGGCAAGGCAATTCTCAAGCGGTTTCCACGCGGTAGCGATCTTCAAAAGAAAACGCACGTTGTCGTTCATCAACTGCGCGAGGTGTTCTGGTCACGAGCCGGTATGACGGCGGTTTATTTCTTGTCTGCGGTGCTGATTACCGAAGCGACTATAGACGGAATGCGTTATCGTTCAGTCAATGCGGTTTTGCATGATCCAAAAGCCAGTGTGGAGCAATTGCAAAAAGCCGAAGATTGGCTGGATCAATATCAAAGTTCTTCTTTTGGACGTCATCTACTCTACACGCTCAGTGCTAAAACGGCGGGCATTGAACTTGAAAAATTCCGCTCCGGGCGGGAAGATCTGTTCGCTGAACCATTGAAATCAGGTACTTCTTCGGAGCAGAAAGCTAAAGCAGCTGAGGATTATTTGAAAGCGTTTCCAAATGGCAAGTATCGTGCTGAAGCAGTAAAAGCCATCCAAGGCTTTGAAACATTGCAATCAGAAATTACTTGGCGGGAAGTTCAATCGTCCAGCTCACTTGCCGATAAAGCTAAACGTGCTAATGATTACCTGAAAAAATTCCCGTATAGCGATCATGCGGCTGACGCCCGGCAAATACTTTCCGAGGCGGCTAATGCCAAGAGTTGGGATGACTTTGTAAAGCAGTACAACGGTATGATAAGCGATGGTCGATTGAGCGATGCTGCTGAATTACTGGTCGGACGTAGACCGGAAACGCCAGACTTAAAAGCCCTCAAGGCGGGTTTTCCATCACAAGCTCTGGAAAAACTGTCGAGACGGATTCAAGAAACAATTACAAACTCACAATGGGAACAAGGCATTGAAGAACTGGACAATGCTAGTCGTTGGTCGCCTGATGTGGTCAATGATCAGGTTCAGTCCAAGATTAGGGAATTGCGGGAGCAACTTGACAAGACTTGGGATCTCAGTCTTTATCAAACGGTGTTGAGCAGCAGAACCACTGATAATCTGCAAACTTACCTTGCTCAAGCGCCGATCAAGTCCATGAAAACTCCAGTTCAGGATTATCTGGACTATTTAGCGAAGCAACAAGGACAGCTTGATTTAAAACTGACCTTAGTTAAAGTGCGATGGAATCCTGATATTACCGCAAAATCCGAGGTTAGGTATGAGGTTGCCATTAACGGTAATAACATCATTTATGCTACTGGTCAGGAAGGAACACGGGGGCATTCTGGTGATTTTGTTTCTGTTAATCAGATTGGCTCTTTTAAAGGTCGCCTTAGTGAAGAAGTGACATTGAATTTTGCAGCAGTAGGTGATGGAATGTTCGGCAAGGCTGATTTAGGCAGAGGCAATAGAAAGTTGGCAGTCAGTTCCTTGAATGGTTATTCGCTCGATATACGCGATGATGATGGTAATGTAAGTACGGTTCAATTCTCTTTACAGGGTATGCCCAAAGCTCCCGAAATGCCGGCTTGGAGGAAATAATCATGACTACGAATCACAACACGCCTTTTCTGTTGATCCAAACCCCACGCGCTGGCAAGTGGAATTATCGGCATATTACTCCGCCCAATCTTTGGATCAATCAGCAGCAGGTGCTTGCTATCATAGAGGCTGCGCGGAAGAAAAAGGAGGGTAAAAACTTTCTTGCGGTTGGACATGATAACGTGGTCAAACAGCTTGATGGCAACCGTTCGGCACCAGAATTGTTGATTCTGGCCGGAATAAATACTAAGAGTTTGAGCGGCGAAGAAAAACAGGTATTACGGGATTCTTTGCAATCCTTATTGGGTCAAGTTGATAAGCTTGTTACGCAAGAAGTTGATTGGAATACGGAAGGAGAAAATGATCCGGTGGCAAAAAAAGAATTAGCAAACTGGTTTGATGATCATGAGTGTTTCGAGAGAACACAGCATTTGGTATGGAAGCCAAAACCAAAGTGGCTATTTCCGGTGGTGGTTGCTGTAATAGTTTCAATTACGCTTATTTTTACTGATGTATTGAATAAAGAAAAAGAACAAAAAGAAAAAGAAAAACAAGAAGCAACAGATAAGGTTAATAAAGAGAAACACAAGTTAGAAATTTTAACATCAATTTGTGGATCAATGAATAATGACCAAGAAAAAACAGCAAGCGAAGAACTAAAAAATGAAAAATTTTCCAAGTTATTCGAGAATCCTCAATCTGATATTAGCGTTAGTGAGGTATTCACCATGAAGGAAAAGCCAAAAGGATTATTTCCTGCTTTATTTAGTGAGAATCCAAATAAAGAGAATCTAAATAAAGACGAATTAAAAACCTTGATTGCTTGTAAGAGAACAATCAACACATTTACAGATAAAAATCAGTTTACCTGTAACCCTTTAATAGGGGATACTGAAATTGATACACTGGAACAAAAAATTAAGACGTATCAAGATAAAAACAAGGACTTCTATGAAGGAGTAATCGAGGAAAATTCGAAAGCTAAATATTGTGGTGAAAAGATTAATAAAATCGAATTTTTAACTAAATGTTATGATTCTTGGGCTGAAAAAAAATTAAAGCTACCTAAAAAATCCGAAAATGAGCGGTTTGAATTCTGGAAAAAAGCAGGTCATTTGTTAGAAAGTTGCCGTAAAGTTGGATCATAATAATATCCAATTCTATATCTATTTACCTCCCCAGTTTCGGGGAGGAAAAATAACGATTCAGTTCTAAGGTTTGCTCCGCCTTTTGCACCATCACCGCCCAAGCCTCCCCCATTCCTGTACATCCATCAACCCGTTCGTCATACCCGCGAAGGCGGGTATCCAGTTGTTCAGCGGCTGCCAGGATTCCCGCCTTCGCGGGTATGACGAAAAACTATCGGGAACTGTTACTACTTCTCCATTTATTATAAAAATACTATGCACATTGAAGCAATTCGTCTAAAAAACCTCAAGGTATTCCGGGATGTGTCTATCCGAGAAATCCCGAAACTCTCAGTGATGGTTGGTGCAAACGGTAGCGGAAAAACCACTTTTTTTGAAGTTTTCGGATTTTTACGGGATTGTCTATCGGGTAACGTCCGGCAAGCCTTGGATGGACGGGGACGCTTCCGGGAAGTGATCAGCCGGGGTTGTGAAACCGAAAATATCCTCATTGAAATTCAATACCGGATGCCGATTGCCAAAGCCAGTCGGCTGGTGACTTACTCCCTGGAAATTGGCCAGGAACAGGGACGACCCATCGTGCGGCGTGAACGACTCCGCTATAAAAGAAGCGCCTACGGAGCGCCCTTTCATTTTCTCGATTTCCAGAATGGCAGCGGCTACGCCATTACCAATGAGGAAGATTTTAATAAACCGGATGAAGAACTGCATCGGGAATCTCAGACTCTTGATTCCCCCGATATTCTCGCAATCAAGGGACTCGGCCAGTTTCAACGCTTCAAGGCTGCCAACGCCTTTCGGCAACTGATTGAGTCCTGGCATGTATCCGATTTTCATATCGATGCCGCACGGGGTCGCAAGGAGGTGACGGGGTACGTTGAACATCTCTCCGTATCGGGCGATAACCTGCCCCGCGTTGCCCAATACCTGTACGAAAACCACCCGGACGCCTTTCAGCAGATTCTGGCGCGAATGCGCGAGCGAGTCCCCGGTATCAGTGAAGTCCTGCCGGAACTCACCCCCGACGGTTATTTGCTGCTGCGTTTTCAAGACGGATCCTTCAAAACCCCGTTTCTTGATCGCTATGTCTCCGATGGCACGATTAAAATGTTCGCCTATCTCGTGCTGCTCCATGACCCAAACCCCCATCCTCTGTTGTGTATCGAGGAACCGGAAAACCAACTCTATCCGCAATTGATGGCTGAACTGGCCGAGGAATTTCGTCTATACGCCCGGCGCGGCGGACAGGTGATGATCTCGACGCATTCGCCTGATTTTCTTAATGCGATAGAACTGGATGAAGTGTTCTGGCTGGTCAAACGGAATGGCTATACCCAAGTGTGTCGTGCCAAGGATGATCCGCAGATCACTGCCTATATGGCTGATGGCGATAAAATGGGTTATCTGTGGAAACAAGGTTTTTTTGGAGGCGCTGATCCGCAATGAAAGAGTGGGTCTTTTTTCTGGAGGAACTTTCAGCGCGAGCCATGCTGGAAGGGTTGCTGCCCCGAATAGCGCCTCAATCGGCTGATGATATTCGCTATATCGTCTTTGAAGGGAAACAGGACATGGAGAAGCAGTTGGTGAGACGGATGCGAGGTTACCGGAATGCCGATGCCCATTTTATCGTGATCCGGGATCAGGATTCCGGCGATTGCCAAGTGATCAAGGCGCGGCTCCAACAATTCTGCCTCGTTGCCGGTCGCCCCAATGCCGTCATTCGCATCGCCTGTCGTGAACTGGAAAGTTTCTATCTGGCTGATCTGATAGCCGTCGAACAAGGGCTTGGCATCACCGGAATCGCAAAGCGCCAAATCCACCATAAATTTCGGACGCCAGACCAACTGGGTTCACCGTCACAGGAATTGCAGAAATTGACCAGCGGGCGTTATCAGGCTTTTCCGCGAAACCCCGGCATTCATGCCGGGGAGGGATAGCGGACGGCGCGGCAGTCCCCCTCGTGGGGACTGTTTAAGCGCCGCTCTTTTGGGTAACATCTCCCGCAACAGGTCGTGATAACCAAGCGACCCATCGCAAACCATAAAAGCCGCCGGGCTAGCGGTGTTAGCCTGTGGAGAGACTGTAAATCCTGTTTCGGCGAAAGCGGACATAGGTTGGACTCAGTGAAGCAGGAAAACCTGATAGTGATGTCAGGAATCCCCGTCCTTCAGGGCGGGGAGGATGTCAAGTCTATCGCTTCTTCTACTGGACACAACCCGGGAACCCGCTGACGATCAACCGGATGGCGATCCAGCTCTGCGATGCTTACGGCGATGATCTATTGCCGCAAATCCAGTCTGGAGGCGACGATGAGGATGAGGAAAATCAGGTCTACGCTCGCGAACAAGCCCATGAGTTGCAGCAAACAATGCGGACCATGCGGCGGTCAGCCTATACCCTGCGCAAGGCGCTACAACATTTCAGTCAGGAACCGGATACGTTCTGGCAGTTACCGGAGCGACCCGATCTGAAGCGTGACATTAAGGCGTATCCCCCGGAACTCGCTGCGATGATGCTGCGGAAACCGCACGAGCAGCGCGGTTCATAGAGCGTGAGAGACTGCTTACTCCCTCACCGCCACACCGCTCCACTCGCTGATAACCGCGCGGCAGCGGCTTGTCCCACCGGCCCCGTTCACCGGCGTAACCGTCCAGATCCGCCTGGTGCAGCTCGGCTATCTGGGTTGTTTCGCCATCTGGCCGCACAGCACATCGCCCTCATGAAGTGCAACCAGATCGCCGCCTGGTTTTAGATCCCTGCAATACCATTGAACCGTGATTTCATTGCGCAGCAGGCGTTTGATTCCAAACGTGGGTTGAATCCGCGCATAAAGCGGCGCTTCTGGCTCTTCGTCCAGTGGTTGAATCGTTACCGGAATGCCGTCCCTGCCAAACCATCCAGTCGGCGTCAGTCGGGCCATGACCGGCGCGCACTCGCACAACAGACTATTGGCGGTATTCAACCGTCGGGTTTGCCCGCGCTCCAGATACCAAATCAACCCGCCTAGCAGCGCCATGATCGGCAACAGGATTAAACCCATCAGCGCCAACCGCAACAGATCGGCGACTTGCCCACTGGCGAAGGCCGTCACGGTAAAAATCAGCGTGGTGCTGGCCGCCGTGAGAAACAGCAACAGGCTTAACCACCGCAACAAACGACGCTGGGCACTGGCCTGCTTTTGCAGGGCGGGATGGAGTGACTGGCTGGTCATGCTGGGGATTCCTGCGTTAGAAGTTCGCACCGTCCGACCTCCTCCCCGCCCTGAAGGACGGGGAGGAGGTCAACTTGGTTATACCCACTCTAATCCTGATCAGGCATTGATCTTGTGCAGGGCGCGACCGTGGACCGCCAGCGCCGCCTCGTGCATGGCCTCATACAAAGTCGGGTGGCCGTGGATGGTGCGGGCCACATCTTCGCTGCTGGCGTGGAACTCCATCGCCAGCACCGCTTCCTGCACCAGTTCCGACGCAAACGGGCCGATGATATGGCAGCCCAGCAACAAGTCGGTTTCGGCGTGGGCCAGCATCTTAACCATCCCGGAAGCTGCTTCCATCGCCTTGGCCCGGCCATTGGCGGCAAAGGGGAAGGTGCCGATTTTGTAAGGAATGCCCTCGGCCTTGAGCGCTTGCTCAGTCTTGCCGACCCAGGCGATTTCGGGGTTGGTGTAAATCACCCACGGAATGGCGTCGTAATTGAGATGTCCATGCTGGCCAGCGATATTTTCGGCCACCATCACCCCTTCTTCAGACCCTTTGTGCGCCAGCATCGGCCCGCGCACTACGTCGCCAATCGCGTAGACCCCCGGCAGGTTGGTTTCGCACTCGTCATTAACGTGGATATAGCCGCGCTCGTCGAACAGTAGCCCGGCTTCCGGCGCGGCGACGTTATCGGTATTGGGCCGGCGCCCGACCGACACCAGCAGCTTGTCCACCGTAATCTCGTGATCGCCGGTCCTGTCCTTGAACGACACCACAACGCTATTAGTCGTTTTACGAGTTGCCGTGACGCGGGTCTCCATACGGATATCCAGCCCCTGCTTCTTGAACTGACGCAACGCATCGCGGGCGATTTGCTGATCGGCCAGCGCCAGAAAGTCTTCGACCGCCTCCAGCATGATGACCTTTGCGCCGAGCCGGCTCCACACGCTGCCCAGTTCCAGCCCGATCACGCCTGCGCCAATCACGCCCAGCGTCGCCGGCACCTGGCGAAAATCCAGCGCCCCGGTCGAATCCACAATCAGCCCTTCGACGTTATCCACCGGCGCAGCGCCGATGTCGATGGGCTGGGAACCGGTAGCGATAATCACCTGATCGGCACTGACTATTTCCACCGAACCGTCGCGGGCGGTCACTTCCACCTGTCGGTCGGCCAGCAGCGTGCCGTGGCCCTTGAGCCACTCCACGCCATTGGCCTTGAACAGGGCGCTGATGCCCCCGGTCAACTGCACGACGATCTCTTCCTTGCGGGCCATCATCTGGTCGAGATTCAGATTGACGCCCTCGACGTGGATGCCGTGGCGGTCGATGCCTTCCTTCAGGCGATGGTAATGCTCGGAGGATTCGAGCAAAGTTTTGGACGGAATGCAGCCCACGTTGAGGCAGGTGCCGCCAAGCGCCGGTTCATTCTTGAAGTTGATCCATTTTTCCACGCAGGCCGTTTCCAGCCCCAGTTGGGCGCAGCGGATCGCCGCCACATAACCGGCGGGGCCACCGCCGATCACCACTACATCGTAAGTCTTGGCCATGAGGGACACCTTCTATCAGACGTTCAGCAGCAACCGGGCGGGGTCTTCGATGCCTTCCTTAATCGCGACCAGAAAGGTCACGGCTTCCTTGCCATCGATGATCCGGTGATCGTAGGAATGGGCGACGTACATCATGGGCCGGATCACCACCTGGCCGTGTTCCGCCACCGGCCGATCCTTGGTGGCGTGCATGCCCAGAATGCCGCTTTGCGGGGGATTGAGAATCGGCGTGGACATCAGCGAGCCGAACACGCCGCCGTTGGTGATGGTGAAGGTGCCACCGGTCATTTCTTCAACGGTCAGCGTTCCGTCCTTGGCCTTCTTGCCCAATTCACCAATGGCTTTTTCAATGTCGGCAATGCCCATTTGATCCACGTCGCGCAGAATCGGCACGACCAGCCCACGCGGTGAAGACACCGCCACGCCAATGTCGTAATAGCCGTGATAAATGATGTCGTTGCCGTCAATCGCGCCATTCACTGCCGGGAACCGTTTCAGCGCCTCAACCACCGCCTTGACGAAGAAGCCCATGAAACCGAGCCGAACGCCGTGCTTGTTCTCGAACGGGTCCTTGTAGCGATTCCGCAAGTCCATCACCGGTTTCATGTTGATTTCATTGAACGTAGTCAACATGGCGGTGGTGTTTTTCGCCATCAGCAGCCGTTCTGCGATCCGGGCGCGCAGCCGGGTCATCGGCACCCGCTGTTCCAGCCGGCCTTGGGTGTCAGGCGCGAGCGGTGGCGCTGTAAATCCTCCCTGCCCCCCGGCAAATCCCCCCTGCTCCCCTTTGTCAAAGGGGGGTGGCGAAGCCGGGGGGATTACGGCCACCGCCAGAGCGCCGGTCTTGCGCGCTTCGAGATAGGCCAGCACATCGCCCTTGGTGACCCGGCCACTGCGGCCAGACCCCGGAATTCGGGCCACATCCAAACCATGTTCAGCGGCCAGGTGCCGCACCGCCGGACTCAGCCCGTCCAAATCGACCGGCCCGGTAGGAACAGCCACCGGGGTCGGGGCGAAAACGGGGGCTGGCGCGGAAACCAGGGCCGGAACTGCTGCAACCGCACCTTCTTCCAGCGTCGCGATCACTTCGCCAGTCGCCACGATGGCTCCTTCCTCACGCAAGATCGCGCTCAGCACCCCATCCGCCGGAGCGGGAATGTCCAGCACCACTTTATCGGTTTCCAGATCAACCAGGTTTTCACCGCGCTTAACCGGATCGCCCGGCTTCTTTTTCCAGTTGATCAGGGTGCCGTCGGCGACGGATTCGGGCAAAGTCGGGACTTTCACTTCTACGGTCATGGTATCGGTTTCCCTTGTATGGTTCCGGGGGGTCGTTTGGTCTGAGCCACCAGTGGTTACTGGCCCAGAGCCTCATTGACGAGTCGCTGCTGCTGTTCAACATGGACGCTGTGATACCCGACGGCGGGCGATGCCAGCGGCGGGCGGCCCGCGTAAACCAGCTTCTGGTGCGGCTTCAAACCCCGCTCCAGGTGATGCAGGCTCTGGTACCACGCGCCCTGATTCTTCGGTTCTTCCTGACTCCAGACAATGTCCGTCAGATTCGGATACTGATTCAGGGTCTGGTTGTAAAGCGCCTGTGGGAACGGGTAGAGCTGCTCGATGCGGATAATGGCGACGTTTTCCAGCTTCCGCTCGCGGCGGGTTTCCAGCAGGTCGTAATACACCTTGCCGCTGCACGCCACCACCCGGGTAATCCTGGCCGGATCGTGGGCATCGATCTCCTGGATGATCTCCTGGAAGCTACCTTCAGTCAGATCTTCGAGCGTGTTGACCGCCAGCCGATGCCGCAACAAGCTCTTGGGCGTCATCACCACCAACGGTTTACGGAAGCTGCGTTTCATTTGCCGGCGCAGCATGTGGAAACATTGCGCTGGGGTTGAAGGCACCACGACCTGGATGTTGTTCTCGGCGCACAGTTGCAGGTAGCGCTCCATCCGGGCCGAGGAATGTTCCGGCCCCTGCCCTTCAAAGCCGTGCGGCAGCAGCATCACCAGCCCGCACAGCCGGCCCCATTTGGTCTGGCCGGAGGTAATAAACTGGTCAATCACCACCTGAGCGCCATTGGCGAAGTCGCCGAACTGCCCTTCCCAGACCGTCAAACCATTCGGCTCGGCGGTAGCGTAGCCGTACTCAAAGCCCAGCACCGCTTCTTCGGACAGAATCGAGTCGATGACCATGAACGTGGGCTGGCCGGGGTACAGATTCGCCAGCGGGACATAACTAGTGCCGTCTTTCTGATTGTGCAGCACCGAGTGACGATGGAAAAAGGTGCCACGGCCACAGTCCTGACCGGAAATCCGCACCAGATAGCCTTCCTTGAGCAACGTCGCGTAAGCCAGATTCTCGGCAAAGCCCCAATCCAGCGGCAACGCACCCGCCGCCATCTTGCGCCGGTCATCCATGAGCTTGGCGACCCGTGGGTGCATTTCCAGGCCCCCCGGCGTTTTCAACAACCGTTCCGACAGATCATGAATCATCGTCAGCGGCACTGCGGTAGGCACCGGGAGGCCCCAGTCTTCATTGCTATACAGCGTCCAGTCGATGAATTTTGGCCCCTTGGTGATGGGCAGGGTGGGACGGGACACCTGCTGCCCGGCGTCCATCTTGGCGCGATATGTCGCCTGCATCGCCTCAAAATCGTGGTCGGTGATCACGCCCTCGGCGACCAGCTTCCCGGCGTACAACGTAGCGGTCGTCTTCCGCGCCCGGATTTTCCTGTACATCATTGGCTGGGTGGCGGCGGGTTCGTCCGCTTCGTTGTGACCTAGCCGCCGGTAGCAAACCATGTCGATGACCACATCCTTGTTAAAGGTCATCCGGTACTCCAGCGCCAGCCGGGTGACGAACAGCACCGCCTCGGGATCATCGCCGTTCACATGGAAGATCGGGGCCTGCACCATCTTGGCGACGTCGGTGCAATACAGCGCCGAGCGGGTGTCGAGCGGGTTGCTGGTGGTGAAGCCGATCTGGTTGTTGATGACGATATGCACCGTGCCGCCGGTGCGATAACCGCGCACCTGCGAGAGTTGCAGGCCCTCCATGTTCACGCCCTGACCGGCGAATGCGGCGTCGCCATGAATCAGTATCGGCATCACCGTATTAAACGGGGGGGTTTCCGCGCCGGGTTCCCGCCGTCGCTCCATCCGGGCGCGAACCGAACCTTCCACCACCGCATTGACGATTTCCAGGTGCGACGGATTAAACGCCAGCGCCAGATGCAGCGGCCCGCCGGGGGTTGCCACATCGGAGGAGAAACCCATGTGATATTTCACATCGCCGGCACTGCCCACCCGACGCTTGCCTTCGAATTCCTCGAACAGTTCGGCGGGCGCTTTACCGATGATATTGACCAGCACATTCAAACGGCCACGGTGGGCCATGCCGATCACGATTTCCTGCACCCCTTGGGCACCGGCCTGTTGCACCAGGTCGTCCATCATCGGGATCAGGCTCTCGCCGCCTTCCAGCGAAAAGCGTTTCTGCCCGACATAGCGGGTGTGCAGATAACGCTCCAGCCCCTCGGCGGCGACCAGCCAGTGCAGCAATTCTTTACGTTGCCCGGCATTGAGATCGAGCTTGGCGCGCCGCCCTTCCAGCCGTTGCTGAATCCAGCGCTTCTCGCTCGTCTCATTGATGTGCATATATTCAGAACCAATCGTCCCGACGTACACCTCGCGGATCAGGGTGAGGATTTCTCGCAGCGGCCACTGCGCGGGCGCAACCAGCGAGCCGGTATTGAACGAGGCGTTCATGTCCGCATCGCTCAGACCGTGATAAGCCGGGTCGAGATCGGGAGCCGGGGGCCGTTCACGCAAGCGCAACGGATCCAGATCGGCGGCTTTGTGGCCCCGGTTGCGGTAGGCGTTAATGATCCGCAGCACCGAGGCCTGTTTTTCTGCCGCAGCAGGACTCAACACCTGGACGTTGCCGCTGGCCTTGACCGCAGACGTTGCCGCCAACCGGGTAAAGGCATCGCGGATCGGGCCGTGGGCGACATCGCTGGCGGCGGCGGTCTGGCCCGGCAATGCCCCGAAATACTGTTGCCAGTTAGCGCTGACCGATGCCGGATCGCTCAGAAAGCGTTCGTACAGGTCCTCGATGAAAGCCGCGTTGCCGCCGAACAGAGGCGAACTTTGGCGAAATTGCTCGATGAGTGTGTTCATGTTTGTTTGCTTGTTTCAATCCTTGTGGTCCTGGATGAGCCATTGCGGCGGGCCGGGTGATTAGTGAAGTAATCACTGGAAATTATAGCGATAGCGCGGGTACGGATAAACCGGCGTTCGGGGTTTATTCCGAGCCGGTTTTTGCCATGCGCGGCGGGCTGCGGTACATTTTCCCCCAATGGCCTCGGCAAGTGCCGCAGTCAGCGTCGTGGCGGATGGAGCGATCGCCGGTTCCGCTGCTTCAAACCAGACCCGATTTAAGATAAGAGGGAATCGCGATGGCCTCCACTCATTCGCCTGTGCAAACCGCGCCCGCCGCCTACCCGCCCGCCGCAGGCGAACCCTATATGAGCGGCACACAACGGCTACATTTCCGCCAGGCGCTGCTGGACTGGAAACAGGAGCTGATCGACGAGGTTAGCCGCACGGTTAACCACATGCAGGACGAATCCGCTGCCTTTCCTGATCCCAACGACCGCGCTACCCAGGAAGAAGAATTTAGCCTGGAATTACGCACCCGCGACCGGGAGCGCAAATTGATCAAGAAAATCAGTGAGTCGCTGGCGCAGATCGACAGCGGCGATTATGGCTATTGCGAGGGATGCGGGGTGGAAATCGGCCTGCCAAGGATGCAGGCGCGCCCGACCGCGACCTTGTGCATCGATTGCAAGAGGCTGGAAGAAATCCGCGAAAAGCAGGGCTGATCGTCGGCGCGTATGGCGAAACCGACGCCTCCGCGTGGCCGGTTCGCGCCTTCCCCGACCGGGCCGCTGCATTTTGGTTCGCTGATTGCCGCGCTCGGCCTTATTCTGGAGGCCCGTTGCCTTCCGCTACGCCGATCTCCTTATGGCGCATTCCAGTAGCGGCGCTGATTTCGGCGATAGCGTTCCGGTTCCAGCGCCCGGCCCGGTTCCACCCGGAAGGTCAGCGCCCCTTCCTCCGCCGGATCGAGTACCGTCGCGCCGGTCGCCTGATAACGGGCCACGGTATCGGGACGCGGGTAGCCAAAGCGGTTGCGATAGCCGGTCGCCAACAGAATGTAGCGAGGCCGTACCGCATTGAGAAAAGCCGGCGTAGACCGATTGCGGTGGCCGTGGTGCGGCGCGACCAGAATCTCCGCCGCCAGCCCGGTTCCCTCACTTGCCGCCAGCGCCGTTTCTGCGCTGCTCTCAATATCGCCGGTCAGCAACACCCGGCCTGCCGCACCTTCCACCCGCAGCACACACGAAGCATTGTCGGCACTGAAGCCACTGTTCGGCGGATGTAAAATCTGGAATCGCACCCCGTCCCAGTCCCAGGTCTGCCCCGCACGGCACGGTTCCGCACCGTCAATCGGCGTCTGTTCCGGGGCCGAGGTCAGAATCTGCGCGACCGGCATCAACTCCCGCAATGACCGCACTCCGCCGGTATGTTGTCCGTCGGCATGACTCACCATCAGCAGATCCACCTGAGTCGCACCCTGCCGGCGCAGGAAGGGCACCACCACCGCCCGCCCGGCATCGAGCGTCGTGCCCAGTTTCACCCCGGTGTCATAGACCAGCACATGATGCTGGGTCTGCACCACCGCTGCCGGCCCTGATCCTGCGTCCAGAAAGGTGAACCAGAACCCGCCCGGTTCCGGCCCGACCGCTGGCGGCCATAGCAAGGGCAGGCAGAGCGGCACACCGAGCCAGCGTCCCGGCAAGCCACGCGGGGCGAGCAGCAACGCCATTCCCGACAGGGCGAAAACCAGCGTCCACAGCGGCGGGGCGGGCCGGTACAGCACCATCCCCGGCCACCGATCCAGCCAGACCATGAGGTGCCACAACCCGTCCAGGGTCAGCGCCGCCAGCTCCAGCAACGCGGTTTGCACCGCATCGCCGAGCGGTCCAGCCAGCGCTGCCAGCAGGGTCAGCGGCAGCACGGTGCAATCGACCCACGGAATCGCGATCAGGTTGGCGAGGGGCGACCACAGCGGGAATTGCTGAAAAAACATCAGGGTCGGCGGCAACATCGCCAAGGTGATATTGAGTTGCAAGCCGACGGTTTGACCGAACAACCGGCCCTCACGCCAGCGCCCGCTGACCGAATAGAGAATCACCGCCACCGCCCCGAATGACAGCCAAAAACCGGCCATGAGCGGCGCTTCCGGATCAGTGATTAGCACCGCCAGCAGCGCCAGCGCCAGAATCCGGCTGGGGACGACCGGACGTTGCAGCAACAGCGCGGTCATTGCGACCGCCGCCATCAGGAACGAGCGTTGCGCCGGAACCGACAGCCCGGACAGCAGGGTGTAGCCGCCCGCGCCCAGGATCGTTGCCAGAGCGGCAGCGCGGGTCGCCGGCCAGCGTAGCGCCAGAGCCGGACTCCAGCTCCAGCCGAACCAGATCAGCCCAAACACGATTCCGGCTACCAGACCGATATGCGATCCGGAAATTGACATCAGGTGGCCGATACCGACCCGGTTCAGCAGTTCCCATTGCCACGCGGTAATGCCGCTCTCATCGCCGACCGCCAGCGCCACCAGAATGCCGGTGTAGGGATTGCCGGGCAGCAGGCGATAGAAGGTATCGACGACCCGCTGGCGGTAGCGATCCAGCGGATAACGCTCAGCCTCGGCCAGCCGTTGTGGCGGGGGATGGGCGCGGATATTGCCGGTAGCGACGATGCCATTGGCGTACAGCCAGCGTTCGTAATCGAAGCCACCGGGGTTGAGCAGGCCGTGCGGACGCTTGAGGCGCACCATCAACCCCCAGCGGTCGCCGACCCGCAATTCGGGCCGCTGCTTCAAGGCATCCTTGCTGCGCTCGCTGCCATCCCACCACGACAGGCGCAAGCGGCCAGTAAACGGAACCGGTTGCTCGCCGCGTTGCGCCCGTGCGGCCTCAAATTCAAAGCGGATGCTGCGCGGTTCGCGGTCGGGAATGGCGGCGATCCAGCCTTCCACCCACAATTCCACCCCTTCCAGTTCCGCCGGCAACGCTATCGGTGGCGCAGCCAGCAGCACCGCCCATAAAAATCCGGCCACGCCCCAGGCGGGCAGCCGCACGCGAGGAACGAAGACGAGCGCCAGGACCACTGCGGGCAGGGCCAGCGTCCAGCTCCGGGCGGGCAATTCGGGCAGGCGGTGCAGCAGCAGGATTCCGGCCAAAAAGGCGATGGCTCCAAGGCGCATCAGTCTGAAATTCCCCCAAAACCAGGGTGACACCTGGCCGGATTTATTCGCTCAGAGCTTTGAGCAGCGCGTCTTTGGCATCCGCGTAATACACGACGGTGATTTTAGTCGCCAAGTCATCGGGTAGATCAAACAATTGCTTGCGGGCCGAGACCGGGATGAGGATTTTCCGCGCCCCTTTATCGGCGGCCAGTTCAATGATGCTGACCGCGTTGTACAGCGGTTCGATGGAACCGCCGAGATTCAGTCCGCCGACGACCACCAGCCCGCCTTCCAGACTGCGCTCGACCAGCGCCGAACTCAGCGCCAGCAGAATGGGGATTCCGGTCGCTGCCGCACTTTTGCAGGCATCAAAGGCGCGGAATTGCAGGGTGAACTCATGAGAACGCGGGTCACGATCCCCGACCAGTTCCCTGGCCCGGGCGTAAAGATTCTGTTCGGCACAACGCACACTTTCCTTGAGCGGTCCCGGTGGAGTTTGATTGAGAATCCGCAAACCACTGCCGGAGCCTTCGGTGACTTCAATGCGAAACAGGCCGGGATTTTCATCGGTGTCGCCGGGTGACAAGGCCCACACCTGACCGGCCGGGAGCGGATCGCTGCCGATACTGTTTTCGTGACGCAGTTCGGGAGTGGAAACAAACTGTTCGATGCCATCCGGCAGCAGGGTAAAGCTGAAATGGGTGTTGCGAAACTCAGCCGCGCCGATGCGCTTTTGTTGTTCCTTCACCCGGCGGCGACATTCCAGCGCCAGCCTGGCGGCCCACTCCAGCGCGTCGTCAGGGACGAGCGTTTCGGGATCGGGGAACATCAGTTTGAGCAATCCGCTCATGGTTTTTTGGGTGGCGGTGGTGTCGCGGCCACTCAACGCACCGCCAAAATAGAGGCGACCCTGGAAGTGGTTAACCCGGCTTTGCGCCCGCAGGTGATTCCAGCAGGAGGAGAGGAAATCGCTGACCAGGCCAAAATGATCAGTCAACTGCTCGCGGTTGACTTTCGGCACATCCCAGCCGGGAAAGTAGGCATGGAGACGATCCATAAAAGCGGTGTCATCGCGCATTTCCGGCGGGAGCGGGCCAAGCAGGTGGCCCATCCGCTGCTGGTGTTCGATATCGACTTCAAAGTTGCCGACCATGACCAGGCCACCGAAACCGCGAATACTCTCCTTGCCCCGGCTGAATTCGCCGGACTCCATGTAGCCTTTCATAATATTCACGCCGTCTTTCTGATCAAAGGCGATGCCAGCGACTTCATCGAAGCAAACCACGTCGTATTGGCAGACCAGGCCGCGTTGACCGTTCTGGTTGTTGACGAACATCTTGGCCACGGTGGCCTTGCCGCCCGAAACCAGATGCGCGTAAGGCGAAACCTGTTGGTAAAGGTGGCTTTTGCCGGTGCCGCGTGGCCCCAGTTCGACCGCGTTGTAGTTGTTTTCCACGAACGGAATCATCCGCAGCAGCATGACATCGCATGTGCGCTCGCCGAGAACCGCCGGTTCCAGCCCGATGCTTCGCAGGAGTAAATCCCGCCATTCCTGGAAGGTGAACCGGCTGCGTCCCGCGCACAGGGTTTCCAGCACATTGCGTTTGGAAAGCTGGATTTCGCGCAGCGACTCGACGCCGAACGGCCGCCCGTTTTTTTCCTCGGCGATGTACGGATCGTAGGTTAGATCGACTTCCGCGTAAAAGCCGCCGGTGAGCATCCGGTCGTGGGTGTTCACCAGTTCGTCGGTGATGCGGACATCGTTGAGCCGCAAGCTGGGCAGTTCGGCCAGAAAGCAATTGTTTTTGGCATCCAGCCGGGCCTTGATCAGATCGATGATCTTGACCCGACCCTGTTCTTTGGCGCGGGCCTTGAACAGTTCTTCCTCGCCGGCCCGGACGGTTCGGCTGGATAATTGCCGTTGCACGATAGCCAATCCTTCCTGGATTTCGGTTTCGTCCACGCTGGCGCAGTAGCGTCCCAGCAGAAACTCCGCCACATAAGTGGGTACCGGGTATTGACCTTTGAATTGGCGCACCAGGTCTTTGCGAACCAGATAGCCCTCAAAGGCTTGGGCGGCGATGTGGTCCAGGGCGTCGAGTTGCATGTTATTGAAATCCTGATTTATTGAGTAAGGGTAGGGCGGGTTAGCGTAGCGTAACCCGCCACTACTGCGACGCCACTACTGCGACTCCACCCACTGGCGGGTTACGGCTAACGCCTAACCCGCCCTACGCTTTAGTGTTCTCCAATGACAACCGGGTGCTTGAACAGCGGTTGGCCGGTGGCGTCAACGATCACGAGCCAAGCGTCTGTCCCCAGCGTCTCATCATCGGTCACCAGCAGGCTGGTTTTCTGACCGTTGGCTGCGCCGGTCATTGGACTGACAGCCAAGCTGGTGACCGCATCCGCGACTTGGCGGCGGAGATCCACGATCAAGCCTTGTGCGCCTTCCAGCACCACGTTCAGCCGCAATCCCGACCATTTCAGGTTTTTCAGGGTGACCGCTTTCGTGCCGCCCGTGAGCTGGGCGGTGACCGTTAAGGACGGAATCAAGGCTTCCTGCACCGTCAATCCGCCGTGGGCATATTCCATTCCGGCAACGAAACAGGAAACGCCAGGAGCCAGAACGACGGCTTCGGCAGCGTCCCAAAACCAGGCGGTGAGCGGGTAGCCGTGCTGGGCATCGGGTTCAGGCAGGGCGCAGCGACTCCAGCGCGACGCGACCAGATGTTTGGGCAATTCGGCTTTGGGCAGTCCGTCGGGCAGCATCAACCAGCCGTGATCGGTGATGACCTTGACCTTGGCCCAGCCGGCGTGCAGGAGATCGGCGATGCGTTGCTGCAACCCGGCCAACTCTTCCTCGACCCGCCACGCCAATTTCGCGCCTTGCTCATGGCCGTAGGTGTCTACCGCGCCGTATTCGGTCCAGGCACAGCCGGTGGGTGCGCCCAGTGCGTTGGCTTCGAGGAAGGTTAACCCCAGTTCGGGTAACAGGGCTTTGAAGCGGGCTTGAACCAGCGCCTTGCCGGTGTGGCGTTCCTTGACTTGAAAGCCGGTGCCTTCCAGCGGCCCGCCGAGTTTTGCCGCCAGCGGTTGCCAAGCGGGTTTCGCGGTAGCGGTCACGGTGGGCAGGGCGGACCAGTTCCAAGTCAGGGTGATGTCCTTGGCTAAACCGGCGGCGCGGAGCCGGGTTTCGAGACTGCGGGCGAGATCGAGGCGCAAGCCGTCAGCAAACAGATAAACCGTGCCGGTTTCAACCGGCAGCGTGCGGCAATGCTGCGGGCCGGTGGTGGGATAGGTCGAGGCCAGCGATTGGGCGAGGGAGGCGAATTTTTCCAGCCACGGCAGATAGATCGCCCGGATCGCAGCGGTGACAGCTTGGGTGGCGGCGCGGGAACGGGCGGCGGCCAGGGCTTGCCACACACTGCGGTCGGCTTGCCAGCCCCGCGTGGCGTAGTCATGGGCCAGTGCGTCCCAAGTGGTCGGGGTACCAGACGTTTGGATGATTTCGGCGGCCTCGCGCAAATGGCCCATCGCCAACGCCAGCGGAGATTCGCCCAAGGTGGCCCACACCCAGGTGGCGCGGTCTGCGTGTTCGGCGGCCAAGGTCATGATTTTAGACAGGGCCTCTTTGGATGAAACCGTCGCCAGTGCCAACAGATCGGTTTCCAGTTGTTTTTCCGCGTGTTGATTGGTGCGCGGCTGGTATTCACTCGGTTCCTCGAACAGGCTCAGCGGGGTCAGGGCTTCCAGTCGCTGTTGGATGCCGGGATACGCGCGAGGCGCTTCCTTGTAGCGTTCCCAAACCAGACTCCAGGCGGCTTTGCCGTGAGTCAGCTTTTCGGCAGCGGTGAGAACGCCGTCTTTCTCTGGATCGAAGCCATAGCTGTCCCGACAGACCGCCCGGAAGCTGGCCCATGCCGATCCCGCCTGTTCCAGTTCCCGCTGGAGGCGGGCGGGATCGCCCATCCAGCGCAATAGAGTTCGCACCGGGTCGGTGGTGACCAGGGCGCGGAAGTCCGCCGCTTCCAATTTGCGCCCGCGCAGGGTTGCCACTTCAATATCCAATAAGGCCCGCAGGCTTTCCTGAAGGGCTTTTTGGGTGTCCGGATCAGTCGCTACGTCCAGGCCAAGGCCGCCGCCGGCGCTCGCCAGGAAAGCGCAGGGCGTCCAGTCCTTGCCATTGTTCTGCGTCCAGAATTGTCCTTGGAATTGCAAGGCGAACAGGTGCTGTGCGGGTTTTGGGCATTGGGCGGCACTGCGAAAGGCCGGGCGACCGACGCCAGGCAGATAGATCACCGGTACGGCGGCGCTGGTGTGAGTTTCCAACTGGTAGCGCAACCAGACTGCCGGGCCGGTGGCGGTTTCGGGGGCGTAATCGCCCAGTGACCACAGCGCGGGATGGCTGACCCGCAAGGTTTCGATGCACGGCGTCCATTCTTGCGCCTCATCAGGCCACAGAATGACTCGGGGCGCGGCCAGCTCGTGCGAGTTGTAAGCGGCGGCGTGGTGCAGGGCGTGGAGAAGTGCGGTGAGGACGGTCATCGTTTTGGGAATGGGCCTTAATTCGGTACGGTGTCGAAAAACCGCTCCGCGCCGATCAGCGGTAATAATCTCAACAGCACGGCGTCCATTACCCCCGGCTCAGCTTCGGCTTCTTTCCGCGCTTTCCGCTGAGTCCAATCCAGAGTCATGATCAGGTTGGCGGCTACGACTGAGGGCGTCTGGAGATTGTTGACGATGACTTCCGTAGCTGCCCCTCGGATGCTGGTGCTGATGGGGCAACAAATCAGTAGTCCGGTCGCCTGGTTATAGGCTTTCCCGGAAAGAACCAGCGCCGGGCGATACTTACCGATCTCCTTGCCTTTAGTCGGCTCGAAGTCCAGCCAGATAATTTCGTTTCGATCCGGCACATAGCGGTGGCCCACCTTAATCTCCTCGTTCCGATGCCAGGATCGCCGGTAATTCATCGGCGTGGGCTTTTACGGGGTCCAGTCCCTGCACCAGTTCGGCCTCGGAATAGGGGAAAGCGAAGAGTTTGCCAAGGCTTGGTTTTGGTGTGACCAGCAAGCCACCGTCAACCACGGCAACGGTGACGACCGTGCCGCGTTCGAGATGCGCCGCTTTGCTAATGGCCGGGGTGATACGTAGCCCCATGTTGTTACCCCACGGTTGAATCACGGCTTCAAAATGCAGGTTGTCCATGTTGAATTCCTCGAAATATAGCCATCCGGTTGGAGTTGTGGAATTTCCCCTCGCTGAGGAGCGAACCACCCCGGCCCCTGACGGGGCCACCCCTCCTTACTCAAGGAGGGGAAAAAGCGATGTACTGTGCTGGTTTTATCCCCTCCTTGGATAAGGAGGGGTGGCGCGAAGCGCCGGGGTGGTTCGAAGCGGCAATTCCACAACTCAGGTCGGATTCCTATA
>CAIRMO010000005.1 GCA_903879705.1 uncultured Candidatus Competibacteraceae bacterium
AACTTCTTTTGGCCATGGCATACATCACCTCGAATAGAATTTTTGCGCTTAAAATAATTTTTTATTACAACCCGCTTTTACCCCTTTATTTTACAGAAAAGCTATTGAAATTCAATATCTTAGTTTTTAGACAGTCTCTGAGTCGGGAAGGCAACAATCACAGTGTCTTTTCATCCATACTGATAGCGCTAATTTGAAGACACTGGACAAAAGTAGCATTCCATGCAAATTCCCATGGCGGCCCTAGCGCCGCCTCCCATCACCGCAGATTACGCCCTGTCCGAATCCCGATTCACTGGGGTAAACCCCGTCATTGACTCGCAAATTCGGATTATCGACCTGTTTGCCGGGTGTGGCGGAATGGGCGAAGGATTCGCCACGTTTGAAAACGAGGCCCGCCAGCAGCCGTTTCGGGTGGTGGCCTCGGTGGAAAAGGATCCGGCTGCCTGCCGGACGCTGCGGCTGCGAGGGTTCTATCATCGGATACTCCAGTCCGGTGACCAGACGGCGCTGGATGCCTATTACGCCTATGTGCGGGGAGAACGGAACTCGCCGATTGCTCTCGGTTGCCCGACGGCTTTAATGGCTTGGCAGGCAGCAGAAGCCGAGGTGCTGGAACAGACTTTGGGCAAACCGGAAACTGCCTCAAAGCTGCGGGCATTGATCGAGCGGGCGCAGATTACCCCTCGCGCTCCGCTGGTGCTGATCGGCGGGCCTCCCTGTCAGGCTTATTCCTCGGCGGGCCGTGGCCGTAACGCCGGTATCGCCGACTATCAGCCGGAACTGGATGGCCGCCATTTTCTGTACCGCGTCTATCTGGAGCTGCTGCGCGACTACGAACCGGCGGCGTTCGTTCTGGAAAACGTCAAGGGCATGTTGTCCTCGCGCATTGCCGGTCAACCCCTGTTTCCACGCATCCTCCAGGATCTGGCCAGCCCGGCCACAGTCCAAGGGCAGGACGGTCGGCGCGTTCATCCTCGCTACCGGATTTATTCGCTGGTGGATGGGTGTTCTTTCCGGCATGGACAACCTGCCGCATCAGTTCGCCCGGACTGGTTCATCGTTCAGGCCGAACGCTACGGTATTCCCCAGACCCGGCACCGGGTGATCCTGCTGGGGTTGCGGGAAGATTTGGCAGGTACCTTTGACCTGATGGGTGGTGCCTTTCCGCGCCTCAGTCCGCTAACAGGAACAGAGGGGCAGCCGTTAGACATCCCGACCCGGCAGGTGCTGGCTGATCTGCCGCCATTGCACAGCGGATTGTCATGGCTGAAATCAGCCTGTGCAGTGGGTGACTGGGCAGACACCCTGACACCGCTATTCGCGGATGTTGCACTCACTATCCAGGAACCGGCACTGCGGGCGGCCTTCGAGAATGCCGCCTGTCAGGTCATCACGATGAACAGACCACGGGGCGGGTGCAGTGTGACCCCGCGCGACCATGCCTGTTTTTCGGTGGAACTGCCTGAAGATCTGGCCGGCTGGTACCGCGGCCAGGCCCCGCCACTGGTGCTGAACCACGAAACCCGAACCCACATGCCCGAAGACTTGGCGCGTTATCTGTTTTGCACAGTGTATGCCCGGCAGAAGGGCGTTTCACCCCGGTCATCCGATTTTCCGGAGGCGCTGGCACCCCATCACCGCAGTTGGGCATCAGGCAAGTTTAACGACCGGTTCCGGGTACAGCTTGCAGACCAGCCGGCCCCGACGGTGATGAGTCATTTTGCCAAAGATGGTCATTACGCTATTCATTATGACCCAGCACAGTGCCGCAGTCTGACCGTGCGCGAGGCGGCCCGGCTGCAAACCTTCCCGGACAGTTACTTTTTCGAGGGTAACCGGACCCAGCAATACACTCAGGTGGGCAATGCCGTCCCGCCGTTTCTGGCGCGGCAAGTGGCTGCCGTGGTCTGGAAACTGTTGCAGCGGTTGGGGTATGGCGCGCCATGACCGACATCGTGGATCGGGCAACCCGTTCACGAATGATGGCGCATATCCGCAGCCGCGATACGACCCCGGAAAGGGCAGCCCGCCGGGAACTCTATCGCCTGGGTATCCGTTACCGCCTGCACGACGGCAAACTGCCCGGACGCCCTGATATCGTGATCCGACGACTCCGCACCGTGATTTTCGTCCACGGCTGCTTCTGGCACCAGCATTCCGGCTGCCGGATGGCCTATACACCGAAATCCAATGTCGAATTCTGGCAACGCAAGCTGCAAGGCAATGTGGCGCGGGATGCCAGGAACCAGGTCCTGCTGATGGAACAAGGCTGGCGGGTAGTCGTCATCTGGGAGTGTGAAACCCGCGACCGCGAGGTGTTGCGAGAACGACTGGCCCGGTGGCTGGGACTGGAGGATCCAGCGGAAATCACGGGCTGATGGGGTTTGATAGCATTGTTATCCCGATGCCGAAATTACATCCGCAGGAAGTGGGGATGCCCCGCTGTCAGCCGGTCTCAGTTCCGGAATACCCTCGATCAGTGGGCTGTAGGTTCCCTTTCGTACCGCCGTCCAGCATTCCGGTTTCTTGGCCCATTCGGAAACCATCCGGCCATTGGCGGATTTATGCAGGATCTCGTTAACGGTTTTGGCCCATTGGCCCATCTGTTCTTCCAACTGGGGTGACACTTTCTGTTGCCGCCAGATGTGGTCCAAGTCCAGCCGGTTGTTCAGGCGATGACTCAACAGAGCCACCAGATAAGTCGTGACATTGGCCTGAAACGCCTTGAATGCCGGACGAACCAGCTTCTGGGCAGACTTGAAAAGGATTGTCTTGGCAATCATCCGCTTGTAAAAAAGGACATCCGGCTGTTGTGGCCAGGGACTGTTCTCGGCATCCAAACTGCTCATGAAGGCTATAAAGCTCTTCTGTGAGCCGAGGCTGACTTGATTGGGTTTTTGATCCCAAGTACTCAGGAACTTCGCCAAATCCGTTTTAGTGATTTTGCGGGAAGAAGGAACATTTTCCTTAATCTGGCACAATTTCGCCGGGGTGGTGCCTTCGCGGGCTAGCAGTACGTTGTAGCTGCCGGCAGCCCGTTCGTAGAACCACCGATTGGTGCCATCTGGACAATAGGTCGTGTTGGCGAGTTTCTCAATTTCGACATGGAAAGACCGGTTTGCCGACAAATCTGCCTGCCTGACTGCATTCTGACTGTTGGCATAACGGGACACCGCCGAAATCATGTTTTCTTCGGCTTCGGTGTCATTAGATCGCAGAATAATGATCTTGGCAGGAATGCGAACCCGCTTTAGATCAGTTTTCGGTTCCTTCTTCTTGGTGAAATAAATTGAAGCAGTCGTTTGCCCGCCATTGACGATTTGCATTCCCCCCATCCAGAGAATGCCGGGAAGTCCGACCGCAGTAGTTTCCAGCTTGATCTCGTCCGCCAGAATCACAATTCCATTGTTGTAGGCCATAAAATGTTCGGGGTTGTTGATCAGGGTTTCCTTTATGCCCCGGTTAACCTTTCCGGTGACGCTGAGAAACGAGCGGACGTTGGCTTCAAGCAGTCGTGCTCCGTATTTCTCATAGACAAATCGCAGCACATCTCCTGGGATCACAGTCAGTGCATAATCATAGTCAGACATCTCACCCTGTACATAAATACAGGGAAGCGCACTGCCAGCAACTTCCTCAAAATTAACGGTGATCTCATCGCGAGGCTTGCCTTCCATCCAATGGTGGTGCAATCGCTGAATATCCATCACTTCCAGCTTGATTGTTTTGCTGCGGATTTCCCTGGGTTGGAAATCTGTCGTTGTCGCCTGCTGGTCAGTCAGGACATAAATTCTTATCTGGTCGAGAGTTGGGTAACACTCATTGATATTTCTGGCGAGTGCGTAGGCATCGCTGGATTCATCCATGGTCTTTAGCAGCCTCCCTTCGGCACAGCCCTTGAGAAACCGCAGGCACTGCTCCGCAGCTTTTTTAGTCTCGCTGTCTGCAATGGTTTTCAAGTCATCGGCACCAGAATACAGACTCACGAACAGATCAAGTTGATCAGCATCGTCGGACAGGGCATAGCCGCTGAGGCGAAGCTTCGCATTGCCGAAACTGGTTTCATGGTGGCAAGCGACCGGCTCGGATGCCATACCGATTTCAGCCATGTACTGCATGACGATTTCAGTAAAAGCCTGTTCCTCGTAGGGCGTTCCACCATCCGGGTTGTTAATGCGTTCCCTGACATCAGCCTGGGTTTGCCGGAAAAAGTCGATCAGTTCCATTCTGTTTTACTCGTTGTGAAGCAGGATATCGGCCAAGGTCCGGTCTCCGCCTTCGATCCGGTCGAGGTCGATTTCGTAGCGAACCGTGCTGATTTCCGACGGTATTTTGTGCCTGGTAAGGCTGGGAAAGTGATCATCCACCTGTAGCAAGCGGCTCCGGTCATGGACAAAGCATCGGGGATAACGATCCGCCATGGCGTTGGCATAGCCGGTATGCAGCAATAGCGTGTTAAAGGTACGCAGCGCGGCGGGATCGTTCCGCAGCCGTAGCCGGACAGCCTCGACCCGTCCGGAGAGATTCAGCCCTTCCGGGTCGGCGCTCAGATGCAATCCAGCCAGATAGAGCGGTTCCGCAAGGTTGGAGTCCAGTTGTTCCAGCGACAGGATCTTGACCGGAAAACCCTGTTCGGAGGCCGTGGTCTTGACTTCAATGGCCCCGGTGGCGATTTCAAAGTCATGCAAGCCATGCAGCGGCCCACGCCAAGCCTCGACCGCTGGCAGCGTGTTCAGTCCCGCATCCAGCAGCAGCGCCAACAGAATCAACTCACCATGCAGACCGAGTTCGGCTTCTGCACTCAACAGACCATCCCGTCCCCGGCGCATGAAGTTCTGCCAGGCCCGGATCCGATCCAGAAATAACCGGAAGATTGCTCCTTCATCCAAGCCGGACGCCGCGCCCAGCGTCGAGACCATGTCAGCAGCCATCAGGGCAAACATTTCAGGATTGCCAGTCGGCTGACGCACCAGCCCAAACCAGACTCGATCCATCCCGGTGGATTCCATATCAACCGGCAAAACGGTAAAACCGTGCCCCTGTGGCAATTCAGCGGGGACGGTTGTCAAACGGAATCCGGCTGCCAAGACTTCCTCGTTACCGGGAAAGCGCCGTCCGGCCCGCAAAAGGCAATGGGGGCCGGTGGCAATCGGAATAAACCGCCAACCCTGCTGTACTGGTTGTCCAGCCAGCGCCCGCCAAGCCGCCAGCAGGACTTCCTGTTCATTCGGCGGGGCCATATTCCTGCTCCCAGAGTACATTGTTGACCTTGTATTCGACTGTGATACTCGAGTCGCTATGCGGGAAACTGATGCCAAAGGCAATCACTGATAGAGTGTCATCAGGCAGATCGAGATCAGCCTTGCAGGGATCCAGAGCGTAGAGAAGCAATACCCCCCGTTCACGATGTGCTGGCAAATTAGGGGTTCCCAAGCCTCGAACCTTGCGGATGGCTGGCCCATTAGGTATATCTGGCTCATTGTTACCCTGTAGTCTGGCTGGATCAGATTTTCGAGTAACCCGCGTAAGAGCAAGAGCCGCCTGCCATTCAGCTTTACCGAGATCGATGGCCTCATCCTTCGGATCAAGCAGTCTGCCAATCGAGTAGCGGTCAGTGAGCTGCCTGTCGCCGGTGCGTTTGTTCATGTAAATCCTGACAGCCGGTGTGAAAGTGCATTCCTCGCCGGTACTCACACCAATTAAGGCGACCGTCCACTGCGTCAGTTCCCCGATCTGCGCCATGTTCCGGATGAACTCAACCAGCATGGAACTGTTGACCTTGTAGGCCGCCGGATGCGTTCGGTAGTCCTGCAAAAAGTCCACAATGTCGATAGTCGGTACCTTCTTCCATAAAAAGCCTTTCCACTTGTCCGGACTACCATCTCTGGGACGAACCGGATCAACCTCGTCCGGGTCACCCATCGCTTCGACCAGCCGCCTAGCGGCATTAAAGTTTGCCGATAAGTGGACCGATTCCCGATAAAGGGATACAGTCTCCAGCAAGTGACCACTAAAAGAGAGCATCAGGCTTTTGGCAGTACGCATCTTCAATGGTGAGGTGACCATCAGCACCGGATGCGATTGCACCCGCAACCCGTAGTCGCGCGGCGTACCACCACTTTCAGCCATCAAATCGAATTCCTGGCGCAACTCTTCGCTGGCGTCAGTGATGTGGCCGAACCATTCAATCAGATCGCTCGCTGTGTAGAGGCGGCACACATCCAGATAGCCCGGACGGTAGCCGAACCAGCGACCCATCTGCATAAGCGTGTCGTACATCCGCGAGGCGCGCAGGAAATAGCTGACACTTAAACCCTCCAGAGTCAGCCCCCGGGCCAGTTTGTCGCCACCAATGGCAATGACCTTTAGCCCGGTTTCCTGATGTTCGACATAATCGAGCGCATCTTTTGCCTTGCCATTGATCGTGCTTACACGAATATCAGCGATCACATCCACCAGCACTTCCAGAATGTTCGCCCAAACCGGCAGTGCAGCCATGCCGATCGTAAGATCGTCTGCCAGACCGGCTCGGGTGAGAACAAAATCCCGCTCCCACAGTGTCGCTAGGCGTGCCAAGAGCTGATCGTTGATTTTCCGCTGAAATAGCTGCTTGATATGTCGCACATGCTCCGTAACCTGTCGAGAGACTTCTTTTTGTACCGCATTGAAACGGGTAACGTGTATCAGCATCGACATGTGTTCACGACCCTGTCCTCGCAGCTGGCGCACCGCACAGGACAGTAAAAAGGAGTCGATCGCATCCACTAAGGAGGGCGGCAGGATGTCCTGTCCCTCATGGCGCGGCAGGTGGGTGATTTTATGTTTTTGCGGCATCCAGCCCTGCGAACCGTCGCCGGACGCATAGTCCGTCACTTCGCGGATCAGTGGCAGGCCAGCTTCTCGCACATCACCAACGCGCAAACCAAACACCCGAGCTGGCCCAACGTAGTTGGAAGGTGCCGCCAAGTTGATGATGAAGCCGGATGGAAATAGATCCTGCCCTTCTTCTAGGGTCTCGCCTTGGTTGTGGATGAAGATATTAGCGAATGGCGTCGCCGTGTAGCCGACATAGGCCGACCGGTTGAAGGTATGGACAATCCGGCGAATCAGCCGGTTAATAGCAGTCGGTTCGTGCAGCTGATCAGGACGACCCTGCTCATCAAAGATCTGGTTACCGGTGTCTACCGAAGCATGATCCGCTTCATCGTCAATCAGCAGCAAGGGTAAATGAGTCACTACTTTCCGCCCAGTCTCCTGATCTTGAGCGTTGGCGACATGGCTGCGAATCCAGCGCAGGAGATGCGTCAGAATGGCTTTATTCTTCTTGACGACGAATAACCAAGGCCGTTTTTCCGGAGTGATGCCGAGATTCTGTGCAAATTTCGTATTAAAATCACCACGGTCTAAGCGGGTAGTGGCAAAGTTGGGACAAATTTTGCTGTCTGTATCAAGTTCGCCAACGCCAACCAGCTTGACCACATCACCAGCCGCATATCCAGTTTCGTAACCGAGAAATCCCTCGTCGAGCCGAATCTGCGTTTGTGAACGCAGGTTGTTATGCAGGCCGGCCAGCACGATGATGATTTTGTAGCCCGCATCCGCCGCCTTGCAGATCAATCCGGTGTAATGGCTGGTCTTTCCTGATTGAACATGGCCGACCACCAGCCCACGGCGGTCCCAGATCCCTTCGCGCTCTGGATCTTCCAGCAAACCCAGTACTTGGTCCGTTGACTGGTCGAGCGCATCAACCGCCCTAAATGAAATCTTTTTTTCCAGCCACAGGCGATAGCGTTGCCAGTATCGCCATTGCTGTTTGCGAGCCGCGACCAGCCAGTCAACATGATCCTTATCGTACCGTAGTGTTGTATCCCGACCAATCCACAGGCTGAATCGACGAATCAGCTCATCAATTACAATGTTGTGGTCGATATCCTTGCCCCAGTCGGGCTGTTTGAGACGGTACAGATTCACCATCTGATCTATGTGTTCCTGGATAATCGCCGGCGTGATACGTGTGCGATCTTCGACTTCCAGCAGCATTTCTTGGGTCATCTTGACGATTTTCTGTTCGTTCGCGTTCATGCGGCTCTCTGGCAAAAGTCATTCAGGTGTCAGGGTGTCCGGCAGGTTGCGGACCAGCTCGGGATAGTGATGAAACGGCTCGGTGCGGAGCAACTGTTCACGGGCCAGATGTGGCGAAAGTCCCCTTCTCTGAACCATGTTCCTGAACATCACCTCCAGAACGGCCACAACCTCGGTCGGCGCTTCGCCCACGAAGCCGGTACGCGGGACTTCCTTGCCCTCAGTGGTATCCAGCCAAATGCGCTGCACCGGCACGGTTTCCTCGATAACCCGCAACATGGCACGGATTTGTGGAAGCAGCGGCCCGGCACCTTCGAGAACGGCTTTGATGGCTGGATGGTCTTCGCTAATCCGGTAGCGCATACCCCCATTGCACTGTTCAGCCCGCCAGGCTTCGGCGAGGGGTTCTTTGCCGCCCACTTGGACTATCCGCCCCCGGTGGGCAAAAACCCGTCGCGCTCGCTGGCGAATATCTTCGGCAAGGCCGAGCAGCTGTTTACGCAGAGCCACCGGTGGCCGGGCGGTGGACTTGCGAATGTCGATTTTCCAGTCGGCATCAGCGCTGTTGGGGATGTCAATGCGGATCCGCGCCAGCCGATGGGCTTCCTCGCGTGTCCAACTGCGTCCCTGGCCCAGTCCCAGCCAGCCGCCTGCAACCAGCAGCCGGGCATTGCGGTAGACATAGAAGCCCTGTTGCGAGGTCCAGCCTTCCGGCCCGCCGGCTGGTTCGTAAGCTCCTGACTCCAGCCGATCATGGTGTGGGAGTACATGGCCTTGAACTTCAATCAGGGCTGCCGCACTTCGGTAGTGCTGCACGGGTGAAGACCAGGTGGCGGGATGGCCGATCAGAAATGGATCCCACGGATTGATCGGGCGGTTGTTGATCAGAATCCGCAGTCGGGGACGTGGCCCTTCCAGATAACGGTGAAATACCATGGATAGGTGTTGTTCGACTCGATCCATCAAGTCGAGAAAGTCCTGTTCGCTGAAACCCGGCGTGATGATCCGATCCAGAATCTCCCATAACACCAGGGTTCCCTGCGGCTGTTCGTCCAGAATCCGAAGGTACTCGACCGAACCCTCGGCGGCATCTTCCAGCAGATACCAGCCATCGTCGGAACGCCGGGCAATCTCATCGAGATCCCAGCGCAGGCAGTGAGTTTTCCCGCCCCGACGACTGGCGACGGTCAGCCGACGGCATTGCGACAGCGAAGCCGTTTTCAGCCCCAGTCCAAACCGGCCCAAATCGTCAGCAGCGCGGGTCTCCAGTGGATTGCGTTCGCCCAGCCGCATGGCCCGATCCAGTTCGTCGGCGTCCATGCCAGCGCCATCGTCAAGAATGTTTATGGCGCTACCCGATCCTGCCCACACAAACCGGAGATGGGCGGTTGCAGCCCGTGCAGCGATGCTGTTGTCAATGACATCGGCCAAGGCGGTAGCGGTGGAGTAGCCCAGCCCACGGAGGGCTTCCAGCATCGCACTGGCTTTAGGGGGTGCATGTCGGGATCGGGTCATATCGGCTTGAGTCATGGCGACAGGAAATCACGCAATAGGTCCGAGCGATTGGGATGAGCCAGTTTTTTTAGTGCCTTGGCTTCGATTTGGCGGATGCGCTCACGGGTCACATCAAACTGCTGGCCGACTTCTTCTAGGGTTTGTGCGGACAGTGTATCGATCCCAAAACGCAGGCGGATAACCTCAGCAGTCCGTGGCATAAGATCATCCAGCAGTCGGCGAATGTTCTCACTGAGGCTGTTGTTAATCGCCTCCTGTTCGGGCGATGCGGCCTGCAAATCCTCCAGCCGATCAGCAAAACTTTCATCGCCCTCGCCATCGCCGATCAGGGTTTCCAACGAAATTGGCTCCTTAACAATCTTCAGCATCTTACGCATCTTGTCTTCCGACACTTCCATCTGTCGAGCCAGTTCATCTGGCGTCGGTTCACGGCCTATTTCCTGCCACATCTGCCGGGAAATCCGGTCCAGTTTGTTAATATTCTCGATCATGTGAACCGGGATGCGAATGGTGCGAGCCTGATCGGCAATAGCGCGGGTAATGGCCTGGCGAATCCACCACGTCGCATAGGTCGAGAATTTATAGCCGCGCTGGTATTCAAACTTGTCCACTGCCTTCATCAGGCCAATATTGCCTTCCTGAATCAGATCGAGAAAATCCAAACCCCGGTTGGTGTACTTCTTGGCGATAAAAATCACCAGCCGCAGATTGGCCGTAATCATTTCATGCCGGGCGTGGCGGGCCTTGGCGTCACTGCTTGACAGTCGATGACTGAGATCTTCGATGAATTCAATCGGCAGATGGGTTTCCCGTTCAATGGCTCCCCGTTCCTGCTGTAGGTGTTGGTCGTTCCGATCCGGGTTGCGCGTCTCCAAGGCATGAATGCGTTTAGCCATGCCATACACTTGGGCAATCAACCGATTCAGGGTCTTCGGCGCAATATGGAATTGCAGGAAACACTCGCCTAATCGCTGACGCAGTGCCTGTGTCCGGGAGTTCAGGAGGCCGTTTTTATCAATACTGGAAAGGCTCTGCTGGTACAGGGAGCGCAAGTCTGCAAAGTGGCGGGCGATTTCTTCAGGATCGAGGGTGTTTTCAGCAGCAGATGATGTGCTGTCTTCGTCCTCATCCTCGTCTTCGTTATCGAAGGCTGCCGCCTTGTCACCAGCGACCACAGCATCCGGGTCATCAGCGGCCAGCAGCAATTCGACTTCCAGCAAGGGCGGCGCAACGTCTTCGACATCCTTGAAACCACTGATCACTTCGGTCAGCAGACTACCATTCTCACAGGCCGAATCATAAAGTTGCAGCAGTTCGCTAATGGTCAGCGGATAATCAGCCAAAACCGTCAACACTTGGCTGACGCTTTCCTCAATGTGCCGGGCAACCTGAATTTCTTCCCCGGCAGTCAGCAAATCAAAGTCACCCAGATCGCGCACATAGCAGTAGTATGGATCAATGCGTCGATCCAGCCATGATTCAATAAAGGACAGCGTTTCATCGATGATCGGCTCCTCTGGATTCTCCTGTTCAGGGTCCGGATCAGCGAAGTCAGGCGGCAAATCATCATCTACCCAGTCGTCAACTTGAATGCCCAGCTCCCCGAAAACGCGGTCCAGCAATAGCTCCTGCATTTCCAAATCGGGTTCGTCATGCTGTAGTGCGTATTCGATGTCAGCGCGGGAAACTCTCCCGACTTGGAGACCTTGAATCAAAACCGGGGTGATGTTCGCCCAGCGCTCGGCCCACACGCGATCACGCCGACTCGTAGGCAGGTTCGGCAGGTCGATCTCAATATCCGACCAGTCCGCGTCAGTATCGACGGGAACGTGATGAAACATGATCTGGTGAAGGACACGGGTGCTGTCAAGGCAATCGAGATTGCCCTCTGGCGGCGGCGTTTCGATCTCTGCTTCCCAGGCCATAGCGTCAAAATCCAGCGCATCGGCAAAGGAATCCGTCAGGTCTTCAATCACAGTTTCGTCATTGACAGCGGGACTGTCGGAGATCGGTATGCGGGCGGCGATAACAGCCCGTAGCATGGTTTTCACAGTGTCATGGCCGGCGGTGTCAGCCAGTTCCAGTGCATCCTGACCCTGATGGTTTTTCAGAACCGGATCGGCACCAGCATCCACCAGAATCTGGCAGATTTCCGCACGACCACGGACGGCAGCGAACATCAGCAGCGAAGTACCGCTGCCATCCTGCCGATTGATGTCACCATCGCGCTGGAGATGAAATCGAACCAGGTCCGATGCACCGGCGCGAATAGCCATTTTGACAAGGGGATTCACTGGACTTCGGTTTCAGGGTTCATGTATAGCGGCATCGTGGCCCTGTAAGGTGAGTAAGCATCAGCGTGGGTTATCGTCAAGAGGATATGCGGATGGTTCTGTTGCACAGCAGGACCGGGACTTTCACCCGGCAAGAAGCGTCAAGCTTCGCTTGACGCACTAACGCCAAAGTTAACCGGCGGCGCCTAGAATTCGCGGTGAGAATAAAATTCCCTTCGCCGTCCGTGTTCAACGCCCTGTTAGGCAAGGCGTTACGAATCTAAGCCTACCCAAACTAGGCTAAGCTAGGAATACGCTATTACTGTTCACCGATCTCTACCTTATTGATTTTCAGTATATTTTTAAATAGCAGGATATATTTTTTGTCGCCACTTTCATGCAGATAGTCTTTTAGTTCTTCATCATTTGCTTTTAACAAAAGTTTACTTGGAAGAAATATGGTCAACTTATTGCCATGCAAAAACTCAATTTCAATGTCGCTAGTATCCTCATGGGGTCTAGGTAAAATAGAGACTACTGACTTTTTTTGGGCAAGTTTTTCCGCATAGCCTGGCACGAGAGGAAGTAAGGTTTTGTGTTGATCTTGCAGACGATAGGGGTCGGTCGGGAAAGATGGATATGACTCCCTATATTTTACATAATTAACTTTCAATAGAGCAGATTGGCAGCCCATCAGCGAAATCAACATACATAGTAACGCAAATTGTTTCACAATATTATCTCCGTACAAAGGCCATCGAGGTAGGACAGCCAGTTGCCCGACTGCCCTCTCATAAATTCCGGCGTAATGAATGACTGCACAGTGGCTTTTTTCACCTGCCCCGCGTAGCACGGTCGGGTGCAAGTCCCAGTTACCATGAAAGTACGCCTTTCATCGTCGGGAGCGAGGTACTCTACCTCATGACTGTTAGTTGTATAGCCTGCGCTATGTGGCTACATTTCACGATGGACTATATTTCACAACAGAAATACGTTGAGTCCCACCGGTCGGAACAATAAACAATAGCGTCTTGTCGCTCACGCCGACTGATAGCTCACTGGCAATGGTTCCACTTACCGAACTCGTTACGGAATAACATCCACCGGCCTCCAATTCTGCGACCAAATGGCGAGAATTAGCCACCATCGTCAATGGCGTTGTGTAGCTTACAGCGGTGCGCAACCTCGAATTAGTGTCCGCGGTCACGAAACAAAAGGATAAGGCGCAGGCCCCGATGGAACCGGGTGCCGACGAAACCAGGTTGGCATTGTTCAACGCGGTGCTTCCGTCAGTAGACTTGCCCATGTGCAACACCGTTACGATTCGATGACGTGGCGCGACTGCAAACATTTTGCGCACTTGTGAACCGATCATGGATGTTTTGATTTGCCAATTAGCGACAGTCGCCGCCCACGGTTCCTTCGCAATTATCCATGGTGCCGATAGTTCCGGGGTTAAAACTCGAATCAATGTTCGATAGTTTCCTTTATCACTCGGGACACTGACTGTGTCGTAGTTCACTAACGTCGATAACCGATCAGGATGTTGAGTGCGGAAACGCAAACCAGCAGGTCGAGAACGCGCTAAATCGACGCGATCAATTAAAAACACAACTTCCGAAATTCCATCATAAACGAAACTGCGCGTGTATTTGCTGACCGGTTGACGACAGGTACCCGTGCAGGTCGCCCAAATGTTTTCTGGAACATTATAGTTGCGATCTGCATTCAAGAGAGCATAAAACAATTTTTGTTGTTCTCGGGCGCTGCCGCGTTCTAAATACGCCGAGTTCTGATTAAAGTACACGACAGGACCGCCATTGTCGTATGACTCGTTGTTATTGGGAACAGCTTCATTCGGAATTGATAATGAGTTCCACAGTGTAAAGGGATAAATCGCGGCGGCATTACCTCCATAATTCAATGGTTCGGTCAACAAATACTCACCATTGCGCCAAAGCCAGAATGATCCAGCACTGTTGTGCATGTGGTCAACAATGTATGAACCTATCCCATAAAAGCCACCCCATGTCACTTGTTTAGGGTCTAAAAATGACGCACTCGATGTCCAGCTAGACCGAAACATGCCGATCCCCATGTGTTGCTGAGGGCCAAATCCTCCTAATACATAGCGCTTTGCATTAGTCCTGAAGTCAATATGCTTTGCTGAGTTCAACCACGATGTCATAAACCACAACATCGGATCGCCTTCTGAAACCCCATACGAGGGGCGGCGTAGTGCATCAAGAAAGGATCGTCCAACCGCTGCTTCAGTGGTGTAGCCATAGCGTTCCGCTAAAAACACGCAATTGGAAAAGAAACTCCAAATATATTTTCCACCGCCCTCATTTAATGTGACACTGTTTTGTTGATCACCAATCCATCGATAGTGAGTGTTAGCTGGATCGACGGAATGCATAAAATACGTCAACGAGTTGACCCACCATTGCTTTAGATCAGGAAATTCGGCATTGATGACACCTAATTCATCCATCACATAAAACAGAGTTTGAGCCATGTGAATGTCGCTCATCATGCCGTAATCCCAACCGGGCAGTGGAATACCCGTACCAAGGCTAGTGCGAAAAAATTGGGTAATTGGAAAATTAGGAAGCAACGGATGAGCATTGATGCCGTATTTCCATCCGGTCCATCCACGCTTCAGGAGTTTCAATCCGTTAGGCCGGTCTTCTCCTAGAATTGCCAGTCCAGCAATAAAATGTCCCGCTGTCGCGGCGATATTTCGATCCGAGTCATGAGCAGTCCAACTACCGGCTTCGTCAGCCAAAGCGGTATCATCGGACCACGCAATCAATTGCTTTCGTAAATTCGTTTTCATTGCAGCAGTAAAGCATGGATGGTGAAAGAGCCAATCATATGCCAATGCGTAATATAAATCTGTTTCTTGATTGTTGGGTGATGTGCCGTCGAAATGAGGAATAAACACGTCACACGCTTTTTTACCCGACGCGGAATTACCGGTGATAAGCCAATGCAGTGCTAACGCAGCAGCAGGCCATCCACTATTACAGCGCCAATCTTGACAGGCTGAGGTATACGATAAGAGTTTATTGATGTCATGTTTAAACGCATGGACAGCTTCGAGTTCCGGGGCAGTATTGTAGAGAATTCGTAAGGAAGGAATTCGATTTTGAAGGTAAATACGGGGATGTTGTGAGGGCGTGACGGGAAGGTATTTAACTGGAAAGTCGTAATAAACCTGAGTTTTCGCATAGGTCACTGTGGAAAAAATGATGCTGCCAACGAGGATCAAAAAGATAACTGCATAGCGTTTGACCGGAAGCATGATGGTATCCTCATTAAGGTTTTGTTGGTATTTTGGGTTCCATATAACCGATAAAACGCAATCAATATCCCCTAAATCCGGCAGCAAACACACCCCACTCGGCTACCGAGGCGTTCTGAATTTCTGATGGCTTGGCACCTTCCACCAAAGTGTAGGTCCAAAAGCGTAGTTTTTCGCCATCCCGCCTCAAAAAATAACCGCCGTCCCCCATCGCCCCGGCTCACAGCCCATATTCCATTACGCGATTTCCAATAGTTTCTGCCTCGCGCTCAATACTTCATGGCGGACCGGGCGTCGTTATTGGATGAACGCCATTCTGCGCTACCGGCTTGCAGGCGACAATCCAGTAGAAGGTTTCGCCACCGGTCTCAGTCAACCGGGCGCTGACCACCACCAGCCCGGCTGTTGCCAGCTTGCTCAAGGCCACTTCCGGGCGATCATGGCTGTAAGGCAAGCGGCGTCCGATAAACGCCATCTCGCCGTCAAATTCTTCTTGGCCGGTGTATTCCTGCGTTGCCAGCGTCAGCAACAACCGTCCGCCCGGCTGCAACACCCGCGCAAAACCGGCAAATAAGGGCTCTTTGGGAGTTCCCGGTATTCATAAGACATTGATTTATATTGGCATATAAGGATCGAGAGAAACTCGGATCGACCGATAAAATCACTCCTCCTTAAATTCAACATATTGATTTTA
>CAIRMO010000006.1 GCA_903879705.1 uncultured Candidatus Competibacteraceae bacterium
CAAGAAGGTAAATATTTTTGTAACTTGTTGATTTTTAATGCCAACAAAACTAGCGGCTTAACCTAAAATCAATGAGTTACAATTTTTGTCATGTACAGAGCCAAAACGCTAAAACCTTAACTCAAGGTCAGAAAACTACTTCTCATAATACCTTGTTTGAAATGAACTTTTCAAGAGACCGGGAATTGCTGATAAAGTGACGATTTATGAACCGGTCAATTCAAAGTCCAACCTTTTACGCGCTTGCTGTAAGAGCTATGGAAATATTGAAGACCGAAATCGTAGTATCAGTTTACCGCGTATCCTCATGCTTTTCGCCGCTCTCATACATCTAGTCGATTAGTCGATCATACTGTTAATTTTTTCCAACGTATCCGAACTGTGCGCAACCTGATCTTCAACTCCGAGGATCAAATCCGCTTGGAAAACTTGCCAGGTCTCCTGGAAGATACGCAGGAACTTATAGTCAGCGGTAACTTAACAAAGGAAGGGGCTTATAATCAAAAGCAGGTTGATGAGGAGTTGAAGAAGGCTAATTTTATTTCTAGTCATCCCGAACTACAGAAAATACTCTTTCGTCTTGAGGATCACACACTAATTCGTGGGTGTGTAGCGGCGTTTGAACTTGATGCTACCACTTTTGAACAGCGAGTTGCTGTTTTTTGTGAGGTTTTTTCCGAAAACGGTGGAGACAATCAAGTTCCTTTTCAGCAAGTGAGTGCTGCGCTTCTGGCCTGTGGTGATTATTCACAGCAAAGGCGCTGGGGTCGATTTCAATTTGGCTCTTGGAACCGAAATGCTATCTGGCGCCAGCTATTCACGAATACTGCCAGCAATGACCTTGGTAAAACGAGGGATGTACTGATGCAGATGCTTGACAAACTCAATGGATTGGGTAATACCTCAATCTCGGTGAGACTCCAAGTCATTATTGATGACTATCTTGCTGATCAGGAACACGCTAAAAATTTCGATTGGCGATACTATCTGGTCAAGTACGAGGAGATGCGTCAGGGTGACAGCGGCATTTATGTCGGGTCCCAAGGTGCCAAGGGTTTTAGCCTGTGCATGTTGTACAAAGAGCGGCTGAACAGCTATTACCGTGACCCTTACCTCTTCGCAGTCTTTACGCAACACAACCGACCAATCTCGAATCAAGACATTAAAGATCCGTGGCATACCGGCTTTGAAACTGAAACGAGATGGCTGGAGCTGGTGAAGAGTGGCATTCGACTGACGTGCCAGCCAGAAGGATTTCTCTTGGACTTTCCAGTAGGGGTTAATCGAAATGCTTATGAGCAAGTTCTTTTAAACCACGGTGTTGATGTCAACACCTTGATTTTATCAATTCCACAGATGGAAAACAACGACATATTATACGACACCCTAGATCGGGTGCAGGCTGGGGTTGCACTGGTTCGAGATTTAATAAGCAATCCTGTGTGAGTTGTGAATTCTCCATATTTGGCTAAGGAATCCTAAGGTGGTTCGAAGCGGCGCTTCCACAACTCAGATTTCTATTATAACTACGACTCAAAACGTCTGGTCATTCTTGATTGACAAACAGGCTTAATTTCAAACCCCGATCACTTTTATGCCCCCCTATCCCATTGGCATTCTCGGCGGTACTTTTGACCCAATTCATTACGGTCATTTGCGCCCAGCATTGGATTTACTCGAAGAGCTGGAACTGGCCGAGATCCGGTTTATTCCTTGTCGGATTCCGGCCCATCGTGGAACTCCCCTGATTACCGCTGAACAACGGCTGGCTCTGGTGCAACTGGCGACGGACGGTCAGCCCGGCTTTGTCACCGATGACCGGGAGCTGCGCCGGGACGGATTGTCTTATATGTTCGATACCTTGGCGTCGTTGCGCGAGGACTCTGGGGATGAAATGCCGCTTTGTCTGATCCTCGGCACCGATGCTTTCCGTGAACTGCACACTTGGCATCGCTGGCAGGAATTGCCGGGATTGGCGCATATTGTGGTAATGCAGCGGCCTGGCCTGTTGAAACCCCTGATTCCGGTGCTGGAAGCCTTTACCACGCCACGGGTGGTTTATGACCGATTTGCCCTGCGGCGAAAACCGGCGGGCGGTATCCTGTTTCAGCCGGTGACGCAACTGAACATTTCCGCCACCCAAATTCGTGCCCTGCTGGCGCGAGGTCAATCACCCCGCTATTTACTGCCGGAAGTGGTCTTAGCCTCTATCCATACCCAATCGCTCTACCGGTAGAAAAACTACAGAATGAGGAATCTCTTTCCGACAACATCACAAAAAGATTCCGCCGTTTCATCAATGGAAGCGCTACACCTCCCCGTTTCTCGAATCAAGATCAGCGACGCTTGGAAACAGATGCGCCAGGTGCCTGTCAGCCTATCTGTGCAACCACTTGATTATAAAAAACTAATTTTCCATACCCGAAAACAGAAAGTCATTTTATTTCAATCGGTTACATCCACAGGCCACCATTCCCATGAGCGACGCCACCGCCCCCTGGCTGCAACTGACTCTCGAAGCCCTCGACCACTCTCCCGAACAGCTGGAAGACGTCCTGCTGCAGGTCGGCGCGTTGGCGGTCACGTTGGAAGACGCCGGCGATCAGCCGGTGCTGGAGCCAGCGCCAGGCGAGACACCGCTGTGGCTTCATACCTGCGTCACCGGGCTGTTTGACGCCCAAACCGACATTGAGGTGATCAAGGGCCGGTTGCGGCGGTTCCTGCATACCCCGGACTTACCGGAATGCCGGCTGACCGCCCTGGAAGAACGGGACTGGGTGCGGGCCTGGCTGGATCACTTTCACCCAATACGCTTTGGCCGGCGGCTGTGGATTTGTCCGACCTGCCAGACCCCGCCTGATCCGGAAGCCGTCAATATCCGGCTCAACCCCGGCCTGGCATTCGGCACCGGCGCACATCCCAGCACCGCGCTGTGTCTGGAGTGGCTGGACGGTGCCGATGTGGCCGGTAAAACCGTGCTGGATTACGGTTGCGGTTCCGGGATTCTGGCGATTGCCGCCGCCAAACTGGGCGCGCAGCGGGTCTGGGCGGTGGACATCGACCCGCAAGCCTTAATGGCCAGCGATGACAACGCCGCCGAAAACGAGGTCGAGGATCGCCTGGAACTGACCGATCCCGCTGACCTGCCGGTGGCGCTGACGGTCGATGTTCTCATCGCCAACATTCTGGCCGGTGTGCTGGTGCGGCTGTCATCAAAATTGGCCCGGCGCGTCAAACCCGGCGGTCGGTTGGTACTCGCCGGGATTCTCGAAACTCATGCTGACGCGGTGCAAGCTGCATTCAGTCAGCACGTCACCTTCGGCCCCCGTCGGCAACACGAAGACTGGGTGCTGCTGGACGGAGTGCGGCAACGAGTGAGACGCAAAGGTCGGCGACCGATCGGACTAAATTCAGATTCATCGCCGGGTAGCATTCCGGTATGATGACCGCCCTTTCCGCCGCGCCACTCCCTAAATCTTTCCATGCAGCTTGGCCCCTACTCCCTGGTTCCACCGGTATTTCTGGCCCCCATGGCCGGGGTCAGCGACCAGCCGTTCCGGCAACTGTGCCGACGGCTGGGCGCGGGGCTGGCCGTTTCGGAGATGGTCAGCACCAATCACCAACGGTGGGAGACTCGCAAGACCCGGCTGCGCCTCGATCACACTGGAGAGCCAGAGCCGCGCAGCGTCCAGATGGTTGGCGCTGACCCGACCGCGATGGCCGAAGCCGCTCGGCTGAATGTCGATCGCGGCGCGCAGATCATCGATATCAACATGGGCTGTCCAGCCAGAAAGGTCTGCGGGACGCAAGCCGGCGCGGCGCTGTTGCGCGATGAAGCGCTGGTGGGGCGAATTCTGGAGGCGGTCGTCAACGCGGTGGTTGCGCCGGTGACTTTGAAAATCCGCACTGGTTGGGATTTGGCCCATCGCAACGGGATCGCCATCGCCCGCATCGCCGAACAGGCCGGGATAACCGCTCTGACCGTGCATGGTCGCACCCGCGCCTGTGGTTATCACGCGCCAGTGGATTACGCCAGCATCCGCGCCATCAAGCAGGCGGTTCGCATTCCGGTCATCGCCAACGGTGACATCGCCAGTCCCGAACAAGCCCGCTGGGTGCTGGACACCACTGGCGCCGATGCGGTGATGATTGGCCGTGCCGCCCAGGGACGGCCCTGGATTTTCCGCGAGATCGCCTGTTATTTAACGACCGGACGGCATTTGCCCCAGCCCGAACCCGCAGTCGTTAGCCAGTGGATCGCGGAACACCTGCAGGGCCTCTATCGGCTTTATGGCGAGGCTGCCGGTGTTCGCATCGCCCGCAAGCATCTGGCCTGGTACAGCCAACCCTGGCCGGATGCCGCTGCATTTCGGGGGCGAGTCAATGCCGTTGAACATAGCCGCGAGCAATTGGCGTTGACCCGCCATTTCTTCGAGCGTCTGGCGAACCAGGAGCGCCTGGCGGCATGAGCATCCCCCATCCAGAAGCCCCGGTCGATCTGCGACCCGCCACCCCGATGCGCGATCGGGTCGAAGAAAGCCTGCACATTTACTTTCACAATTTGGGCGGTCAAGCGCCCAGCAACCTGTACGCTCTGGTTTTGAGCGAGGTCGAAGCGCCGCTACGGGAGGTCGTGATGCAATTCACCGGCGACAATCAGAGCAAGGCTGCCGCTATTCTCGGCCTGAATCGAGGCACGTTGCGCAAGAAACTTCGCCGGTACGGCCTTCAAGAGTGCGCATGAGCCTCGCGATTTTCGATCTCGACAATACCCTGCTGGGCGGCGACAGCGATTATCGGTGGGGGCAATTCCTGGTCGAGCGCGGAATTGTCGATAGCGATAGCCATGAACACGAAAATCAGCGATTTTATGATCAGTACCGGGCTGGAACGCTGAACATCAACGAGTTTCTGACATTCATGCTCCAGCCGCTGGCCGAACATCCCCTGGCTGATTTGCTGAGATGGCGGGCAGAATTTATCGAAGCCAAAATCCAGCCGATTCTGCTACCCCAAGCGGCGGCGCTGCTGGATCGGCATCGCGCTGCCGGCGATGTGCTGCTGATCATCACCGCCACTAATCGTTTTATCACCGCCCCCATTGCCGAACTGCTGGGCGTTGCCAACCTGCTGGCGACCGAGCCGGAATTCATCGACGGACGCTATACCGGGCGTTCAGTGGGCATTCCCTGTTTCCAGCAAGGCAAGGTCACGCGGTTGGAGGCCTGGTTGGCGGAGACCGGCCACGATCTCGCCGGGAGCTGGTTTTACAGCGACTCTCACAACGACTTGCCGTTGCTCCATCGAGTGGCCCATCCGGTCACGGTGGACCCTGACGCGGCGCTAGCGAGGTACGCAATGGAGCGCGGCTGGCCAATCATCAGCCTACGCGAACAGGAGTAAATCATGCCGCCACGAATCGGGTTGTTGATCCTGCTGGCGTTGAGCCTGTCCGCTCAGGCGCAGGTTTACAAATGGACCGATGCCGACGGGCAGGTGCATTACGGCAGCACCCCGCCACCCGCCGCTGCCCAGGCCCCGCAAACGCTGGATATTCCCTCGCAACCGACCCCGGCTGGCGGAGCGGATAATACCCGCCAGATGAAACGGGCCACCCAACAGTTGCGCGAGCTGCGCGCCGTCAATCGAGGCGTTCCGGTCAGCGAACTCGACCGTCCTCGAACCCCTCGCGCCAACAAGAATGAACCCGTCCACATCGGCTACACCGATCAGATGCAGATCGATAATCTCAACAGCGAGATTCGCCGGCTCTCGTCCTCGAGTTTTGGCACTCGCACCAGCCGCGCCCAGGAAATCCGGGCGGCCAAGGATGAATTGCGGCAAATCTACCGGAAATACGGCATCAAGCCTTAGCCCCTACAGGTTACTGTTGATAACCAGGGTTGCACCGGTCATGCAGCCCGATTCTGCCGGGTCGCACAGGAAGGCGATGACTTTAGCCACATCAGCCGGCATGGTGCGGGTGCGCAGATGGGGAGCAGCCTGGCGGAGCATCGCCGTATCCACTGCCCCCGGTGCCACTCCGTTCACCCGGATGTTTTGTGCCTTGCCCTCAGCGGCCAGCGCCTCGGTCAGCCCGGTCAGGGCGAACTTGCTGACGGTATAAGCGGCGTAACCGGGGAATTTTTCAGTATGGGCCACCCCGCCCAGCGATGACACATTGACGATTGCACCGCCCCGCTCCCGCATCAACCGGAACGCTTTCTGCGCGCATAACACCGCTCCCCGCAAATTGACCGCCATCACCCGATCCCAATCGCTCATCGCCATCTCGGCAAAGGCGCCACTGAGCAGCACAGCAGCGTTATTGACCAGGATATCCAGCCGGCCAAATTCCGCCGCAATTCGGGCAAAAACCACAGCCACTGCGACATCGTCAGCGACGTCCAGCGTCCATCCTGACCCGCGCAGACCGGCTGTTTGCAACGGGATGAGCGTGTCCGCCAGTTCAGACCCGGTGCGACTGGCGACAATGACGTGAGCGCCTTTGCGGGCCAGCGCCAAGGCGGTTGCCGCACCGATACCTCGACCGCCGCCAGTGACCAGCGCGACTTGATGATTTAGGGAAAGCTGACCACCCATCAGTTTTAGCTAACCTTGTTGCGATGGATCGAATTGAGGCATAAATGGGATGATTATGGGAACCGTCTCTGTATATGACGAAAATTACTCTGTCTTGTAATATTGTTTTAAATCAATAAATTGAATAAATAGGCGCAGCGCAATCTCAAGCGAATGCGTAATACTGAATAACGCCTGGCGGATGAAACCCAATCCAACACCGAAAATACTTTTAGCCAAGCGAAGATGCTTCATTGGACCCTTAGAAAACTCGCCCGCAGCGCCTTGTCCTGGTTCAAGCGCGGCTTGCGGGTACTCTTGCGGCGGCTTCAAATGCAACAGCCCTTGCCTCCATTTTATTACGTCTGCATGGTTGCAAGGAACTGATAGGTGGTAAGCCTGCCCTACCGCAACAACCGCCGCAGAATCTTGCCGACATTGGTTTTGGGCAACTCGGTGCGGAACTCGACATGGCGCGGCAGCTTGTAGCCGGTCAGTTCGCGACGGCAATGCTCGATCAGCATCTCGGCAGTCAGCGCCTCATCCTTGCGCACGACCACGATCTTGACCGCTTCGCCAGATTTCTCGTCGGGAACTCCGACCGCCGCAACTTCCAGCACCATTGGATGATGGGCAACAATATCTTCAATTTCATTGGGATAAACATTAAAGCCCGACACCAGAATCATGTCCTTCTTGCGATCCACAATCCGGGCATAGCCGCGCTGATCGACATAACCCAAGTCACCGGTGCGTAAATAACCGTCAGAGGTCATCACCTGCGCGGTCTCTTCGGGCCGGTTCCAGTAACCGCGCATCACTTGCGGACCACGGATGCAAATTTCGCCGACCTGATCCTCGCCAAAGCCCAGTTCCCGGCCTTCATCGTCACGAATTGACAATTCGGTAGAAGAAATCGGCAGGCCGATATTGCCGCTGTACTCGCTCAGGGTTAGCGGATTGACACAGGCCGCCGGCGAAGTTTCAGTCAGGCCATAGGCTTCAATCAACGGGACGCCAGTCACTTTCCGCCACTGTTCCGCCACCGCCCGTTGCACCGCCATCCCGCCGCCGAGCGCAATCTTGAAGGCGCTAAAATCCAGTTGGTCGAAACCGGGCGTGTGCAGCAGACCATTGAACAAGGTATTCACGCCGGTGATTGCGGTGAACTTGATTTTGCCCAGTTCCTTGACAAAACCGGGCATATCGCGGGGATTGGTGATCAGGATGTTGTGACCGCCGACTTTCATAAAGGTCAGGCAGTTGCCGGTCAGCGAAAAGATGTGATACAGCGGCAGGGCGGTAATGATGGTCTCTTCCGCCGGCTTCGAGAATGGACTCAGCCAGGCCGAAATCTGTTGCAGGTTCGCCACCAGATTACCGTGACTCAGCATCGCGCCCTTGGAGACGCCGGTGGTGCCGCCGGTGTATTGCAGAAAGGCGACATCATCATGGTTGAGCGACACCTCGGTCAGGGTCTTACCTGCGCCTTGGCTCAGCGCTCGCCGGAACGGAACCGCGCCCGGAATGCGCCACGCCGGCACCATTTTCTTGACGCGCTTGACTATAAAATTCACTAGCGGGCGTTTGGGGAACGGAAACAGATCGCCCAGTTCGGTGGTGATCACGGTACTAATCGGCGTTTTATCCAGCACTTCCTGCAAGGTATAGGCGAAATTCTCGATGATGACGATCACCGTCGATCCGGAGTCATTTAACTGATGCCCCAATTCGCGGGGGGTATAGAGCGGATTGACGTTGACCACGGTCAACCCGGCCCGCAATGCCCCAAACAGCGCCACCGGATATTGCAGGACATTTGGCATCATGATAGCGACCCGGTCGCCCTTGGCGAAGCCAAGTCCTTGCAGATAAGCGCCGAACGCACGACTGAGTCGGTCAATATCCCGGTAGCGCAAGGTCACGCCCATATTGGAATAAGCCGGCAACTCCGCGAAGCGCTGGCAGCTTTTTTCAAGAATGTCCTTGAGTGAGCTAAATTCGTTCAGGTCAACTTCCGCCGGGATGCCCGCCGGATACTCTTTTAGCCAAATTTTTTCCACGGTGTTCTCCTCGTGTTATTCGTTCTTCACGGGGGCGGGATTACTGGAAAACCGCCCGGTTTGACCCATAATCAGGAGCAAAGAAACAAAGATAGCCCACCTGCGCGAATCCGCGAATCCGCCAATCACCGAGTTGCCCATGTCCGACCCGCCCCAGCCGATGAAAACCCGCGACCGCATCGTCCAGACCAGCCTGCAACTTTTCAACGACTGCGGCGAACCGCGCATTACCACCAATCATATCGCCGACGAGCTGGACATCAGCCCCGGCAATCTCTACTACCACTTTCGCAACAAGGACGACATTATCTGGCTGCTGTTCCAGCAATTCGAGCGACGGATGGACACGGCGCTGCAAGTCCCGGAGCGCCGTGTCCCGAATATGGAAGACATGTGGCTGTATTTGCACCTGGTATTCGAGAACATCTGGGAGTACCGGTTTCTCTACCGCGATCTCGACAATATGCTCAGCCGCAACAAGAAACTGCGGACTCACTTCTGTCGCATCCTGGAACGTAAGGTCAGCACTGCCGCCGCAATTTGCAAAGGGTTAGTGGGCGCGGGGGTGATGACTGCAACCACCGAGAATATTATCGCGCTGAGCCGAAACATAGCGGTGGTGGCCACCTACTGGCTGAATTTCCAGAGCATCCGCGCTACTCACGCTAGCAATGACAGTGACGATCTGGGGTTGGGTGTTTATCAGGTGCTGTCGCTGGTCGCACCATTTTTGAACGGCGACGCCCGGCAACTGCTCCAGCAGCTTAGCCGGGAATACCTGAGTTGATTCGCTATACGATGACTTGGCGGAAACTTACGCTGCCGGGCGGCATTTATTCAATACCATGCCAATTCTTGCCGATTTTGCCCATAATCTGCCGGTTGGAGCGCAGATTCTTGATGCTGGTTGCGGCGCGGGCGAACCGGTTGCCCACTACTTCGTGGATCGAGGCGATACGGTAATCGGCATCGACGTGTCGGAACGGATGCTGGCGCTGGCGCGGTTGCAAGTGCCAGAGGCGACGTTTCAAGCGATGGATATGCGCGATCTGGCGTTTCAATCGGCATCCTTCAATGCCATTACCGCTGTCTATACGGTCTTTCATCTGCCTCGCGCCGATCATGCGGCCTTATTTGCCCGTTTTGCTCAGGCGTTGAAGCCGGGCGGAAGGTTGTTGCTGACGCTGGCAACGCAGGAATACACCGGCCAAGAAGAATTTGACCGTGAGATGGCGTTTATCGGACGCCGCTTGCCTTACAGCCATGATCGCCCGGAAGTGGCTTTGAGCAAGCTGGCAACCGCCGGACTGGTGGTGGTCAGCGCCCGGTTGATTGAGACGGGTGGCGAAACTTTCTACTGGATTGTCGCCAGAAAGCCGGTAGTGCAGAATGGCGTTCATCCAACAACAACGCCCTGCCCGCCATGAACTATTGAGCGTGAGGCAGAAACTATTGGATTCGGAGCAATGAAATATGGGCTATGAGCCGGGGCGATGGGGGACGGATGTTGTTTTTTGTGATTTCACCGTGCAAAGTTCCGTTTTGTAGAGATATATTCTGCCGAAGGTGCCGCGATGCTTGGAACACGGGACGCTCTGGAGCCGGGGGTGTTTGCTGGCCGGTTTTGTGGGCGTTTCGGCTGGCCGGGCGATGCAGAATTAGCCGGTTAGACGATAACCGAACGAAAAGTACCCCTTGATGGTGCGTTTGAAGGCACCTTTTGGGGGGGCTAACTGGTGTCTGGCCGGAAACTCCAAATAGGTACCGTGTAGATACCGTCTTGGCGGTCAAGGGGCGGGGGTCCAATTAGTCTGATAGGGTTGCTGATGTTTGAGGACGCCGAACGCCAAGACGGTATCTACTCCTTTTCGGTCAGACACTAACTAACAGTCAGACTTCTCAAAAATGGAGCGGTTTAGTTATGAAGCATGGCATTACGCCCATTGGCTGCTAGAGATGTTCGACCATAAACTGCCTTCAAGCTATAATGTTGTATACTCAAAAGGCAAGAATAGACTATGACTGCGATTGCTTCCGTCGATTTACTGACAACCCAAATTCAACAGCTACAAACCACCCTAGATCAAGTTGGAGCGTATATCTATACCAAAGACATGCAAGGCCGTTATGCCTTTGCCAATAAACTAGTGTGCGACCTGTTTGGTTATCCACTGCATGAAGTCATGGGATTTACGGATGAAAAATTCTTCGATCTTTCTATCTGCAACCAACTACGTTTGCATGATCGTCGAGTTCTTGACTTAGGTGAGCGCATCGAATCTGAAGAAACCAATATCATCGCAACAACAGGAGAAACACGGAGTTATTGGTCAGTTAAAATCCCATGGAGAGATGCTGATGGCAAAATCGCCGGAATGTGCGGCATCTCGACAGACATAACTGAACGTCGCCGGCTGGAGATGCTGGTACAGGAGCAGAAACTCCTTCTCGATACGATATTGAACAACATCGATTCATATGTATATATGAAGGATTATGAGCGTCGATATCTTTATGTAAACGAAAAAACAGCAATTTTATTTGGTATACCGAAAGAAAATGTTATTGGCAAATTTGATGCCGATATAATGCCAAAAGAAGACGTAGACCGATTCAACATGATGGATCGACAGGTGTTGGATACAGGGGAAAAGGTTTGTGGTGAAGAAACTTTTCTTGATTCAGGCGGTTCTGAGCGGCATTATTGGTCGATAAAAATTCCTCTGAAAAAGGATGGCAAGATAAGTTCTTACGTTGGCATTTCTACCGACATTACCGAGGTCATCAAACTCAAGGAAAATTTCCAGCTACTGGCCAATACCGATGCGATGACAGGCATATTCAGTCGCCGTCACTTGATTGAGTGTGCTGAGCAGGAGCTAAAGAGAATGCACCGCAGAGGTGAAACGATGGCAGTTATTATGTTCGACATTGATAGATTCAAGTCGGTAAACGATGGTTACGGCCACGCCACGGGTGATCGTGCCATTATTGCAGTCGCCGAGGCTTGCAAGAAAAATCTTCGGGAAATCGATTGGTTCGGACGGATGGGGGGAGATGAATTTGTTGTTGTGTTGCCCGATACTGATTTGGCTTCTACCTTGGCCATTGCCGAGCGTATGCGCGGGGTGATCTGCGCTACAAAAATATTGTGCGATGATGGTTCAATCATTTCAGTTACATCCAGCTTTGGCTTAATAATGTCAGATTCTAGCAGTTCGTTTGATGGACTTCTCGCTCGATCTGACGCAGCACTATATGAGGCCAAAAACCGTGGTAGAAACTGTGTTTGGCATGACCAAAAAACTTTGGGTAATGCTTAAAATTGTAGCCGGGTAGATACCAGCAGTTCCCGGTCTCTTGATTTGTGATTGATTTGTAAGAAGTTTTATGTATAACCAGAGTTGCATTGAGAAAAATAGCATTACGATTCAATAATCTGCAAAAAGAGACCGAGAACTGCTGGCTCTTTGGGAGTTCCCGGTATTCATAAGACATTGATTTATATTGGCATATAAGGATCGAGAGAAACTCGGATCGACCGATAAAATCACTCCTCCTTAAATTCAACATATTGATTTTAAATTTGTTTGTGTTTTCTGACGATGGAACAC
>CAIRMO010000007.1 GCA_903879705.1 uncultured Candidatus Competibacteraceae bacterium
GAGGAGACCGCGTCTGTCTCTCTCTCTGCTTCGCAAGATCATTCTTTCAAGCTCACCGAAGAACGCTGGCAGAAAGCGCAATCGATAGGGGTGCCAAGCAAAGCGTGGGTTGAGAAGGAGACCGCCAAGTTCGACCTGGAACACGGCGACAAGCTGCACACCTACAAGGACCCGGACAAGGCTTGGCTCAAGTGGCTGCATCGCGGCAAGGAATACGCGGAACAGCATCCCAACGTCGTGCCGATAACGACCCCGCAACGCCGCAGCAAAATGTTCTTTGCGGAGGGCTGAGTCATGGACAACGACTGCTACTGGCTGGAAAGCAAAGGTCGCCGTTACGAGCGTTGGGCTACGGACGCCGAACACAGCGTGTGGATTTGTGTGTATTGCGACATGGAAGACGTCGATCCCGACGAGCATGACGAGGATTGCGAGGTCATCGATGGCTAACAATCCGCTGTGGTACGAGCAGGTGGTGATCGGCGGACTGTTCTTCCGCCCCGAACGGTTCTACGAACTGAACCTGACCGCTGACCAGTTTTTCTACCCCGAAACCCGGAACATCTGGCGGATCGTGGAAATGCTGGCGGCCCACGGGAAACCGATTGACCTGGTGACCGTCTGCGAGGGGATGGAATCCGCGAACAGTGAACATCCTTTGCACAGCGCCCAGTTCGTCAAGCAAATGATGGAGCTGAACGTCTCCGGCGCGAACCTGCACGTCTATGCCGATATCGTCCGGCGATTGCACCGGGATCGGATGGCGAAAGCGGCCGCGCAAACCTTGCTGAACGCCCTCGAAAAAGAGTCGAACGAAAAAGGCGGCGGATCGGACGCCATTAACGCGACGGTCACTGCGTTGCTTGAGCTGTACAGCGAAGCCCGGCGGCATGAATACCGCCTGCCGGACGCCATTGGTCAGGCGTTCGAGTGGATCGATCAGCGGGCTGCCGATGGCGCGGTCAAGGTCACCACCGGCTTGGTGGATTTGGATCAAGCCGTGGGGGGTTGGCATCCCGGCGATCTGGTGGTCATCGCCGCACGGCCGGCGATGGGAAAAACTGCGCTGGCACTGAACTTCGCTCATAAAGCCCGCGTTCCCGTCGGGATCATCAGCACCGAGCAACCGGCGCAACAGCTCGGACTGCGGTTCCTCTCGATGCAAAGCCGGGTTCCGCTGCAATCCATGCGAACCGGCTCGCTGACCGGCGATGCCTACCAGAAGCTCTCAGAGGCCACTGCGGCGCTTCACGGGATGCCGATCTACATTGCTGACCACTCCGCCCCGAACGCGGCTGAAATCGTCGCGCAAGGCCGTAAATGGCGCACTCAGTACGGGATCGATCTGCTGATCGTCGATTACCTCCAGCGCATCGCGGTCAGTGGCCGCGGCCAGCGCCACGAAGAGGTCGCCCAAACGGCCATCGCCCTCAAAAATCTGGCGCGTGAACTGGGCATCACCGTCATCGCCCTCGCCCAGTTGAACCGCAACGCCGAAACCCGCTCGGACAAACGCCCGCAACTGAGCGACCTCCGGGATAGCGGCATGATCGAACAGGAAGCCGACCAGGTGATTAGTTTGTACCGGGATGAAGAGTACAACCCGGATACGGCGGATCGGGGTATTGCCGAATTGGATGTCTTAAAAAACCGGCATGGGAAAACCGGAGTGGTAAAAGTCGCCTGGTTGGCCGAATCACTGCGGTTCGAGAATCTGGCACGGGGGAATCATGGCTAAAAAAGACCCGCCCTGGAGCGCAAGGGAATTAGACTTGCTGCTGCATTACCAGCACTGCTTGTCCATTGGCGACGCGCTGTTAAGACAAATTGGCCGGAGCCATGCCGCGGTCATTGTGCAGCTCCGGCGATTGCACCATCCCACCCCCACCTATCCCCGCAAATTCTGGACGAACAGTGAATTGCGGTTTCTGACAGCCCATGCCGATGCGCCGTTGGACTGGTTGGTTGACCAGTTGAACCGGAGCAAGGAAAGCATCGTCAACCGACTTGCCAAATTGGAGAAAGCGCCATGAGTCACATCCCGATGACGGAATTTCCCGGCATGGATGTCCGTGCCCGCCCGGTCTGTCCCCATTGCAAATATGAGGCGGTCGAGTTCCGGTTTATATCCCCGGACGGCCATTGGATCATCACCCACCGCTGCAATCACTGCCAAAAGGATGTTGTTTCGATGAACAGCGTCATCTTCAACACAATCTTGACAAATTGCCGTAATTAAATCACCATAAACGCCCCTCAGTTCGAGGGGCTGCAACGCCTAATCCAATACAACAAGGATTGAAACGAACCCCACAATGTCCCCGCATTCTGCCCTGATCAAAGACGCCGCTGCCCGGTATACCCTGCCCGAAAATCTGATTGCCGCGATCATTCACGTCGAATCCGCCGGCAATCCGTTGGCAATCCGCTATGAACCGGACTTTTTTACCACCTACATTGTCCCGTGCAGAGTGAAGGTCATTCCACCCTGCTCAAAGACCACGGAGCAACGCGCCCGTGCAATGAGTTGGGGACTGATGCAGATCATGGGGCAAGTTGCCCGCGAACGTGGCTTTATCGGCCCGTTCCTTAGTGAACTGTGCCTGCCCGAAATCGGCATTGAATACGGCTGTCGGCAGTTGCGGCATTTAGCGGATTGGCACCAAGCCGAGCATGGCTGGCCGGGCGTCATTGCAGCGTATAACGCCGGTAGCCCGCGTATAGCCGCGGCGGGTAATTTCGTGAATCAAGACTA
>CAIRMO010000008.1 GCA_903879705.1 uncultured Candidatus Competibacteraceae bacterium
GAAAGGCAAACGGCCGGGCGGCGGGAACTACGAATTTGACATCATCGCCCACAACGGCGAAGCGATCGTCGTGGTGGAAGTCAAAACCACGCTGCGGCCCGACGACGTCAAACACTTCCTGGATAAACTGGATCATCTGAAAGACTGGGTTCCCCGGTACGCCCAAAACCGGATTTACGGCGCGATGGCCTGGTTGACCGCCGACGCCAGCGCCGAAGCGATGGTCATCAAACGCGGGCTGTTCAGCATTCGAGCGACCGGGGATTCAGCCTCGATTCAAAACGACCCGGCCTTCACCCCACAAGCGTGGTAGCTGTCTTTCACAATTTCATGCAGGCGGGTTGCAGGAACCCGCAGCGCCGAGGCCAGTGCGTTCACGGCCTCCGCGAAATCCAGGTTGGCGTACCACCGTTCAAACAGCAGATCGGAAGGGTTGCTTATCGCGTCTCTGTTGATGCTGATTAGCTTTTCACTCTGAACTCAAACGGATCTGTTCATCATGTAGCGCCCAGACTACGATCAGGATTCGTCCCTTTGCATCCATCCTTAAGGTCACGCATCGCTCAGCGTCATTACCCACTTTTCTGGAGAATCCCCATGTCCGCTCCCCGCTCCGCCAAGTTGTTCAAGACCGGCGGTAGCCAGGCCGTTCGCCTACCGAGTGAATTTCGGTTCGACCGCGATGATGTGTACATCAGTCGCGACGAGACCAGCGGCGATATCGTGCTGTCCACCCGTCCCGGTGCCAAAGCCTGGGATGACTTCCTGGCCCTGATCCACAGCATCGACACCCCGGAGGACTTCATGGCCGAGCGGCCCATGAACATCATTCCTCAAGAACGCGACTGGTTCGCCGACCGCGGCCAATAGCCAATGCTCCATATGCTGGATACCGATACCACCAGCTACCTGATCAAAGGGCGGTCACCGACGATCGAAGCGAAACTGGCGGCCGCTGCCACCGGCCATAGTCTGTATTTCATTGACATCCTCCCCACCCTAAAGGACGGGGATTCCTGACTCACTTTAGAGCCAGCGATTGATGCCCCAATCGGAGAATGTTCAGTGCGGCGTTGACATCGCGGTCGTGTACCACGTTGCATTCACCGCACACCCATTCTCTAATCCCAAGACCTTCTCGACCTTTTGGGCCGCCGATTGCACCGCAACCAGAACAGGTTTGGGTTGAGAGTTTCTCAGAGACTTCTCGGTATACTACTTTCCGCGCAATCGCTTTATAGGAAAGTAGGGTTTTAAACATAGCCCAACCCGCATCATTCACTGATTTTGCCATGTTCGTTTTAGTGAGCTTGGAGCTACACACATCTCCAACAACAATTAACTCACACTCTTTTGTGAGTCTATCGGATTCTTTATGGAGAAAATCCTTACGCCGATTAGCGATCTTGGCTTGCAGATTTCGGGCTTGCCGGGAACGCTTCTTACGCTGATGTTCAGCAATCCTCCGTTGCTGATTCCGATACCAGCGCGGCGCTTCAATTTTTCTACCATCAGAACAGGTCGCCAAGGTTTTTAACCCAAGGTCGATTCCAATGTGCTTCGTTCCCGTAGTGGCTTCCGCTTCCGGCATTTCAACGACGAAATTAACGTACCAGCGTTTACGCGAATCCTGACTAAAACTGCCGCATTTGACCGGGCCGGGGAGTTCTCGACTCTTCCAGAATCGGAAAGTGTGCCCGGCATAACGTACCGTATCATCAACCACTTTAACGCCCGACGCTTTGAATGGAATCCAACCCGGCGACCGTTTGCCGCGCCAGCGGAGTTTTCGTTTCTTAAATTGCTTACGGCGCGTTTCGTACTGTTCGCACACCGCCTGAACAGTTTGTGAATGCAGCCCCAGTTCTTTACTGCTACCCGTGGTTAATTTGCACAAGTCCTGATAGGTCGGCCACTGCTGATCCCACCGCAGGGCGTGTTCCTGAGACTCGTTGCAGAAATTCCAGACCTGATTACACGCCAGCGCCAACTTGTTTAGTTGTGCGCCGCAAGTGGAATCTTTGATCCGGTACTGGAAAGTTCTGATCATATCGACTTGTCAGCAATGATGATCGACAGTATAATCTGGTCTATGAATGAAAGCAACAACATCAGACGTGGTAGACACTGCGTTTTCAACCTACATGTCCATCTGGTCTTTGTCGCAAAATACCGCCGAAAGGTCTTTGACGGCGATGCCATTGAGCGGTTACGCCAGATGTTTGAGTCTATTTGTGAACGACTTGAAGCACGGTTGATAGAAGTGGATGGTGAGCAAGATCATGTTCATTTGTTGATCGAATATCCGCCTAAGCTGGCGGTATCAACCCTTGTTAATAGCCTCAAGGGCGCATCCAGCCAACGATTAAGACGGGAGCGGCCTGATTTGGCATCGCGGTATTGGCGAGGGGTTTTATGGTCGCCTTCCTACTTTGCGGCTTCTTGTGGTGGAGCGCCCATTAGCGTGATTCGCCAATATATAGAGCAGCAACAAACGCCAAACTAATCAGGCGAACTTCGTTCGCCGCGCTATCCATCCCCGGCCTAAAGGCCGAGGCTTTTCGCGCAATTCGGGTAATGACCCGCGCCGAGTTGCTGTATGGATTGAAACGCCTGCCCCCCGAACACAAGCTCCACCTGGCGGTGCATCAGTTTCTCAAGATCGCGCGGATCTTGCCTTGGGATGAGGACGCCGCGGACTTCTACGCTGATATTCGTCATCAACTGGTGAGTACCGGCCAACCGATCGGGGAAATAGACATGATGATCGCTGCCCACTCGCTATCGGCAGGCGCGATCCTGGTCACCAACAACCTCCGGCATTTTCAGCGAATCATTGCTCCCCTGATGTTGACCAACTGGAGCTAAAAAGCCCCTAAATCCGCCGCAATGCTTCCCGGATGGAAAGGCAAACGGCCGGGCGGCGGGAACTACGAATTTGACATCATCGCCCACAACGGCGAAGCGATCGTCGTGGTGGAAGTCAAAACCACGCTGCGGCCCGACGACGTCAAACACTTCCTGGATAAACTGGATCATCTGAA
>CAIRMO010000009.1 GCA_903879705.1 uncultured Candidatus Competibacteraceae bacterium
ATCGAATTGGTCGGTTCATTGAAAGCATAATATCTTTTTTGTTATTATAAATCAAGCAGATAAATAAACGACCCCACAGCTTGCTGCGGGGTATGTATCCTGAAAGAAATCAAAAAGATCAATCTGACAAAGTAGAACTAATAGCAATACGATTTGCATGATCGTGTCTCCTCTGTCTGAAAAGGGTGAGTGGCTTGGTTTATCGACCGCTTGCTCATAACATCATCCGCTCTGCAATCGCTGGAAATTTTCGATGCCTGAAATTGAAGGTCTGACCCTGCTCGGCCAATCCCGCACCGTCTACCCGCAGGAGTACGCCCCGGACCTGCTGGAACGCTTTCCCAACCGCTATCCCCAGCATGAATATGAGGTGGAACTGGATTGCCCGGAATTTACCTGCCTGTGTCCGATCACCGGGCAGCCGGATTTCGCCCGGATGACGATCCGTTACAGCCCCCAAGCCTATCTGGTCGAATCGAAATCGCTGAAACTGTATCTGTTCAGCTTCCGTAATCAGGGGACTTTCAACGAAGATGTCGTCAATCGCATCGCCGGCGACCTGTTTGCGTTGCTGCAACCGCACTGGCTGGAAGTGCGCGGTGATTTTCTGCCACGGGGCGGGATCGCGATCAAGCCGAAGACGCGCCTGACGGGAACGCCGGGCGGAGGCAATCCGGCGTGAAATCGGCGCTGGTTGTTCTTTCCGGCGGGCAGGATTCCACCACCTGCCTGTATTGGGCGCTGGATCGCTTCGGTTCTGGGCGAGTGGAAGCGGTCACCTTCGATTACGGCCAGCGCCACCGGATCGAACTGGCCTGCGCTGTGAAAGTCGCGAGCCGGGCTGGCGTTCCCCACACCCTGTTGCCCATCAATACCTTCACCGCGCTCGGCGGCAATGCGCTGACCGACGTGGATGTTCCAATGCAAACCGGCGCGGCTCCGACAACCGGCCTGCCCAACACCTTCGTGCCGGGGCGCAACCTGATTTTCCTCACCTTCGCTGCGGCGCTGGCTTATCAACGCGGCATTCATAATCTGGTGACCGGCGTGGCTCAGACCGACTACAGCGGCTATCCCGATTGCCGGCAGGCGACGCTCCAAACGCTGGAGCAGGCGCTCCGGCTGGGCATGGATTACGACCTGACCCTTCACGCGCCATTGATGTTCAAGAGCAAAGCTGAAACCGTGCTGATGGCTCAAGATTTAGGCGCGTTGCCGGCACTGGCCGATACCCATACCTGCTACTACGGCCAGCAACCGCCGTGCGGGGAATGTCCGGCCTGCCGGCTACGCGCCAAAGGCTTTGCCGAAGCGGGGATTGCTGATCCGCTGATTCGCTGATTAGGTGATTTCCAACCAAGGTTATACCGGCTCATAACGCCACCCCTTCACTTGCCGTCATACCCGTTTTCGCGGGTATGACGACTCTCTAAATGAAAGCGGTTGATTATTGAAACTGGCGAAGGAACCGCAGATCGTTTTCAAAAAACAGCCGCAGATCATTCACGCCGTAGCGCAGCATGGTCAGCCGCTCAACGCCCATCCCGAAGGCGTAGCCGGTGTAGCGTTCGCTATCAATCCCCACCTTGGCGAATACCGCTGGATGCACCATCCCGCAGCCCAGCACTTCCAGCCAACCACTGTGTTTGCACACCCGGCAACCGCTGCCGCCACAGATCACGCACTGAATATCCACTTCTGCCGACGGCTCGGTGAACGGGAAGTAGGACGGGCGGAAACGCACCGCCAGATCGCGCTCGAAGAAGTTGCGCAGAAAGTCGTCCAGCACGCCTTTTAAATCGGCGAAGCTCACTCCCTCATCGACCAGCAGCCCCTCGACCTGATGAAACATCGGGCTGTGGGTCACATCGGAATCGCAGCGGTATACCCGGCCCGGCGCAATCACCCGCACCGGCGGCGGCTGCTGTTCCATCACCCGGATTTGTACCGGCGAGGTATGGGTTCGCAACAGGGTGTGGGCGTCGAAATAGAAAGTGTCGTGCATCGCCCGCGCTGGATGATGCGGCGGAATGTTGAGCGCCTCGAAATTGCGGAAGTCATCTTCGACCTCCGGCCCCTCGGCAACTGCAAAGCCGATCCGGGTAAACAGCGCCTCAATCCGTGCCAGAGTGCGACTCAGCGGATGATAACCACCTGGTTGGGATCCGCGCCCTGGCAAGGTCACGTCAATGGCTTCGCTGGCTAACCGGGCATCGAGCGCCACGGCTTCCAGTTCAGCTTTACGGGCAGCGAGCGCTGTTTCCAGCGCCTGCTTGGCGTCATTAATCGCCTGGCCGGCTTCGCGCCGCTGCTCAGGTGGCAGTTTGCCCAGTTCCTTGAGCCGGTCAGTCAGCAAGCCTTTTTTGCCCAGATAATGAACCCGCGCCTGATCCAGCGCGGTCAGATCGCCAGCAGCGGCAATCGTGGTTTGAGCGGTGTGCAGTAATTCGGATAGTGGGTCCACGGTGACGGATCTCGCAACGACAGCCAATAAAAAAGGGAAAGGACAGCTTCCCGGTTTGGAATGACACTATTCGGCGGAGCGGCTATTAGAAAAAATCCTCGCCCCTACGCTTTGTCGGTCTATGAGTTAAAGAAACAACACGCCGTCCAGCTTGCCCTTTTTTTTCCTTATATCTTGGCAAATGGTATGCAATTTTCCAGTTCTTATTCGTGCAGATAATAAGCCGAAT
>CAIRMO010000010.1 GCA_903879705.1 uncultured Candidatus Competibacteraceae bacterium
CACGGCTCCGCGTGAATCCGCCCAGCGATCCGTCGTTCGTTCCATCCCGCCCGCCGGGTTCTTTCTCGATTAATACCCCCGCTACCTTTCCAAAACCGATGGCCCCGTCATGACGCTTCGGTGAGATACGTTGGCAGTTACGCCTGATGCTTCTTCGATAAGCGGCGTGGAAGGTCAGGCGACCATTCAAACTCCATCTCGACCGCCTTGCCGTCTACGATGCTGACCCTGACCATCAGGTTCACCGTGAACGGGCCGACGGTGAAGCGGCGCTGAAACGTGGTGTAAGTGCTCATCCCCGTGCCTCCCCTTGCCACTGCCACCTTCTGGCCTTGATGGCTTCATGGCGGTTGCCGGTCAGTGGGATGCAACCGTTTACCGTTCGTTGTTGATATTGGTCTTTGCTTAGGCTGCGTCTACTCATGTGCCATTGCCCGCACTTATGGCAGTGGTAGGCATAGCCACCACCTTGGCTTGATGCCTTATGAGTCTTGAGGGCGGCTTTGCTGGCTAAGAACTGGATCACGTTCCAAGCGGCGGTCGGGCTTGGATAGGGCTGTTTACCGGTCGGGCAGAAGTTCATGGCCGCAATCCCGTTATGGCGCTGTCTGCGCCTGGTCTTGCGGTCGGAAGGAGAGCAGCTTTGCTTTTGCCCCGTAAACATGGGTCTCCAGCGCAGCCCGGATGTACTCGCCCACCGCCCGGCCTTCCAGCATCGCCAAGTCTTGCAGGTCGCGTTTCATGCTTTCGCCGGTGTGGACGTGAATCGACTCAAGGCATTTCTCTTTCTGCTGCATCGGGGCGTCTCCGGTTGAGGAAAAAGCGTGCCCTCGCGAATGCGGGGGGTCCGGTCGTGGCTTGGGTCTGGGGGATGGGCTACGACCGGGGAAGAACCACCAAGCAAAATCAGTCCACCTCCGGGCGTGAGGTGGCGGGCGTGGAAAGCTGTTGCTGGTAGAGCTGATCAATCGCCCGAACTAAAGATTCACGGGGGTCGCTGATGCCCAGCCGGATGCGGGATATGGTGGGCTGTGCGCACCGACAGGCTTTGGCGATACGGTTATCGCTCCAACCCATACCGTTCAGTTCAGGGATGCGGTTCTGTGCGTTCATGCCCTTTACTTTAATGCATGAACGCATTATTTTCAATGCGCAAATGCCTTAGGAGAGGCTTATTTATTTACGCATAATGGAAAAATTGGTTTCTGCGGAGGTTGCTGATATGTCAACTGTTGCGGAAATCCTGACGACGCTAATGGTGCGTGCTGGATTGAGTGATAACGAGCTTGCTGATCGTACTGGTATTCCTCAACCAACCATCTCACGGATTAAGAATGGTAATTCTCGTGATCCTCGGGATAGTACGTTGCGCCCGCTGGCGGAGTATTTCCGTCTGAGTGTCTCCCAGTTGCGGGGAGACGTGCCCTTGCCAACGGATAGGGTGCTTGTTGCAGCAAACGATCAAGTCGTCGAGGTGGACGAGGAAACTTTGCGCTTAGCTCTTGCGCTTCAATCTTTGTCGTCCAGTGAACGGAGCGCTTTGCAGGCGCTGGTTGTTTCTCTGTCTCAACCGAAAACCTACGGAACCGAAGTAGTCAAAAAAGCGGGATAACGTGATGCATGGAATCTGGCTAGGACTGTCACTGCTGGTTATCGTTACGGAATTTCCCGTTTCGGCTGAAACGCTGACGGGTCTGGTGGTTGGCGTCCACGATGGCGATATCTTGACCTGTTGATTGCCAGCCACCAGCAGGTTAAGGTGCGGCTGGCGGGGATTGATGCGCCGGAACTCAAGCAACCTTATGGCCAGCAGGCGAAACAGGCGCTGTCGGCCTTGGCATTTGGTCAGGAAGTGAAAGTTGATGGTTCCGGGCCTGATAAATATGGCCGGACTTTAGGAACGGTGTGGGTTGGAACCGTGAATGTGAACGCGGAATGGGTGAAACAGGGCGCGGCATGGGTTTATCGCGCCTATCCGTTTCCGCCGGAACCGCCAGCTTCTGGGGGGCGATGTGGAGAAAAGCGCACCTGCGGCGAGATGACGAGTTGCGAGGAGGCGCGGTTTTATCTCACGCAATGCGGAGTGAGCCGGGCTGGATGGCGACAAGGATGGAACGCCGTGTGAGGCGTTGTGTCGGTGAAGGCCGCGAGCGAAGAGGCAATGATGTCGGACATGCTGGTTAAGCTCTACGAATTGCCGGCGATAGCGCCCGTGTTACAGCGAATGACCGCTCAGGGCATTGCTATTCGGCATCCTCAACCCGGCGACCAGCGGGCCGTCCTTTCGTGGGTGAAACGCCATTTTGGCAAGGGATGGCTTCCAGAATGCGAATTGGCCTTCCGAACCGTGCCAGCGGCGTGTCTCATCGCCGTTCGCGACCAGACTCTGCTCGGTTTTGCCTGCTATGACTGTACCGCCAAGAACTTTTTTGGGCCTACCGGCGTTGTCGAATCGGCACACGGCAGCGGAATCGGTACCGCATTGCTACTGACCGCGCTGGATCGAATGAAACAGGCCGGATATGGCTACGCAATCATCGGCGGGGTAGGACCGACCGCGTTTTATGCAAAGACCGTGGGGGCCGTCGTGATTGAAGGGTCTTCGCCGGGAATTTATACCGAGCCGCTGACCGGATCGCGAGAGGTTCGGTAAGCGGATCTGCCGGTTCTTTCGGTTTCCGGTCTGCTATTTTGCAAAGCTCGCCATATCTAAGCCGTTCATGGCAGTCTCCTTTGCCACCCAGGATTCCCTTCGTGACCCAACACAAACCACGCCATATCAACGCCGCCTACGTTCAGTTGAATGCCGCCTTTCCGCTGGCGTTTCCACTTAATGATGCCGAAATCCGCCCGTTGGCTGTGACCATCCGCGACGATTTAACCGGCTGGATAGCCTCGCAACCGGATTCTGGTGCGGTTCGGCAACTGCTTGGCGCGATGCAGCGCCATTGCAGCCGCGAGACGTATCAGCGCACGGTCATCGCCGGAGCCCTGCGGATTAACTTGGCCGGTGAACCGGTGGAACCGGTGACTGCGGAAGGTCAAGCTCACGCTGAGGGCCGAATTGCGGCGATTCTGGCCGTTCGTGCTGAAACGGAACAACGATTAACAGCCAAGCCGGCGCAACCGAAAGTCTCACCGGCTCCACCCAAACCGAAGCCGCAACCGAAAGCGCCGCCAAAGCCCAAAGCGCAACCGCTGTCAGTGTCATTGCCTCCAGCGCAACCAGCGAAAGCCCAAGCCATACCGACGATCATCGTGAAGAAACGCCGGACGGTGGTTCGGCCTGATTAGAGCAATGGTTGCAGTGCTTCTTGCGTGGTTTCCGGTTCGACTTGAACGATGTTAACCCAGCCAGAAAAACAAGCGTTCTGCGATCATCACGCGCTCAACGCTGGATAATCGGTGTATCCCTCTGGCCCTGGTGAGTAGAACTGGGCTGGATTAGCCTGATTCAACGGAGCGCCGACTTTAATCCGGGCTGGGAGGTCTGGATTAGCCAAGAAAGGGACACCAAAGGCCACAGCGTCAACCTTACCTTGTCCGATGGTCTGTTCCGCCTCGTCCGATGTATAGCCCATATTGCCAATCAATACCCCTTTGTAGTGGGTACGCACTGGCGTCACTACATCACCGGATTGTTTCTGAAAGAAATCTCCTCGCATGAGGTGGAGGTAGGCCAGATTAAAACGGTTGATCTGGGTGGCCAGCCACGTGGACAAACCCACCGGATCACTGTCGATCATGTCGTTGAAGCTGTTCAGCGGCGAAATACGCAAACCGACGCGGTCACTGCTCCAGACCTGACTCACAGCCTCGATGACTTCAAACATCAGGCGGGCACGGTTTTCGAGCGAACCCCCGTAGCGGCCACTGCGCGTGTTCGTGCCATCACGCAGAAACTGATCAAGCAGGTAGCCGTTAGCACCATGCACTTCTACACCGTCGAAACCGGCGACCTTGGCATACTCCGCCGCCTTGCGGAAACCACTGACGATGCCGGGAAGCTCGTCGTCACTGAGAACGCGGGGAATCACATAAGGCTTCTTGCCTTCCGGCGTATGCACTTCGTCATCGGCAATCGCACGCGCACTGGCACCGACCGGCTGTGCCCCGCCATTGAGTAGCGGGTGACAGGCCCGTCCACCGTGCCATAGCTGTAGAAAGATACGGCCATGTGCAGCATGAACTGCATCCGTGACCCGTTTCCATCCGGCGACATGATCTGGCGAATAGATTCCAGGTTCCATCCAGAACGCCGAGTTGCCCTCCATCACCATCGTCGCCTCGGTGATGATGAGTCCGGCACTGGCGCGTTGGGCATAGTGTTCCGCCATTAGGGCATTTGCGATGTGTTCGGCTCCAGCGCGGCAACGGGTCAGTGGAGCCATCAGGATGCGATTGGGTAGCGTCAGCGCGCCGACTTGGAGTGAATCAAAGAGAGTGGGCATGGTTTGAAAATTCCAATGGGTGATGAATGGAGTGGACGGCTCAACGGCCTAGCCTCCCTCTGGAGTTTGCCGCTGAACCGAAATGGATTACCAGCCGACGTTTAATCATGCTGGCCCAGTGGACAACATATTGTCGAAGTCTTCTCATCGTGGTGGCTGCGCCAGGATACCAAGGCTGGCTACGAAGATAGCCGAGCCACCGGTCGCGAAAGCCTCGAAGTTGCGCAAGCTGTACCTCGACCCACGCATCAACTCGCGCCGCCCACGGATAAGTCACAATGACTTTAGGCCGGGCGGCCCGCCAAGTGAGATGCGCGAAATAGCCGATGCTCACCTTGGCGCAGAAGGTGACTGCGAGCGCGGCCAGCAGCCCAAACCCGCGGTAACTCAGCAGAACCGCGATTTTGGACAGTTCCAGCAAACCTAGCGACAACAACGAAGCGGCCAGCCCGGCTGCTGGCGAGAAACCAGCCACCGAATGCTCATAGCGCTGAATCAGTCGTTGCTGTGCCAGCCAGCGGGCCAGCGACTTAATTGGCCCCAACAACAGCGTGACCAGAATGTAGACTATGCCAAGCGCATGGCCGATCCAACGGAGTACCGGATGCCGATCATGATGCTGTTCTTGGTTCGGGAGCATGTTCATCAATCTCCAGAAGAGGGGGTTTGAGGCGCAACGGGGCAGGATACCAAGTTCAGCGTCACGATTAACTCCTTTGCAATGCGAGGTCAGATCGGATTCTGATGGATTCCAGATAGTTTCCGAACATAAATTTTCAGCATTATCACAAAAGCATTACCACCACATAGTCTGTTGAGCAGTCGTGGATTGGCGATCCGAGATCATCGCCATCCGGTGTTGCGCGGACCTGATGAGGAGATCAATCTTATGACCGAACTGAAAATAGAAATAGACGCACATGAGGCAGGATTTAACGCTGCACGACTCCAGCGTATCAATGCCCATTTCGCTCGGTATGTGGATGACGGACGATTGCCGGGCTGGCTCATTCTGGTCAGTCGGGCAGGCAAAATTGCCCATTTGAGTGCTTATGGCTATCGCGATTTGGAGTCCCAAACGCCGATGACCTTGGATACTCGATTTCGCCTCTGCTCGATGACCAAGCCCGTCACTGCGGTAGCTGCCATGATGCTATATGAAGCCGGAGCCTTTGAGTTGAAAGACCCGGTGAGCCGGTTTCTTCCCGCCTTTGCTAACCTGCGAGTTTACCGCAGCGGGTCGGCGCTCAAGCCCGTCACGGAACCCGCCCGCGAGCCAATGCGAATCTGGCACTTGCTGACTCATACCGCTGGTCTCACTTATGGCTTTCACTACACGCATCCGGTCGATGCTCTCTATCGGGCAGCCGGTTTTGAGTTGGGACCGCCGGAAGGCTTCGATTTGGCTGCCTGTTGTGAGGCTTGGGCGAAATTACCCTTGCTGTTTCAACCCGGCACTGAATGGAACTACTCCGTCGCAAGCGATGTAATGGGCAGGATCATCGAGGTCATTTCTGGATTGACCCTCGACCAGTTTTTCGCCGAGCGGATTTTTCAGCCGTTGGGCATGGTGAATACGCGCTTTCGGATTACCGAGGCGGACTGCGAACAACTGGCGACACTCTATTCACCAGAACCAGACACCGGGCGAGCGGTGCGAAACGACGCTATGGATGGCCTCATCCGAAAACCCTCTTGTTGTTATCTGGGCGGTGATGGACTGGTATCCACCGCTGCTGATTATCACCGCTTCACTCAGATGCTGCGGCGCGGGGGGGAACTGGACGGCGTCCGGTTGTTGAGTCCCCGGACAGTGCGTTACATGACGCAGAACCATTTGCCGGGTGGGGCGGATTTGGAAACTTTTGGCCGACCACTCTTCGCCGAAACAACTTTCGATGGCATCGGCTACGGGCTAGGCTTCTCGGTCATGATCGATCCGGTGGTCAATAAGGTGCTGTGTTCGCCGGGCGAATTCGCTTGGGGCGGGATAGCCAGCACGGCGTTTTGGGTAGACCCGGTGGAAGATCTCACCGCCTTGTTCTTTACGCAATTGTTTCCGTCCAGCACATATTCGTTGCGCACTCAGCTCCGGCAATTGGTCTATCAGGCGCTGGTGGATTAGGTTCTTGTCGGCAACATCCAATCTTCGGGAGATAAAAAATGCCCTTCAACAAAGTCGTCATCGCCATAGCCATCGGATTTGCCATCGCCGGTTGCGCCACGACACAACAGGCTCAAAAAGCGATGGAATCCAGATTCATCGGCCAACCTAGCGATGCGTTCTTCAGTCGATATGGTACGCCGCAGTCGTCATTCGCCTTGAATAATGGCAGTACGATCTATCGCTGGCGCGGTGGACAAACCACAGTCTATGTTCCGGCGGAATACAATAAGGTGGGATCGATGACCACTGGTGTGGAAACTGGCAAAACCAAGACCACAACGCAAGTGTCGCATCCGAGTCCAAACGAAACGGTCACCAAGACCACCACGACGAGTTTCGGCATGGGCGCGTCATTACCACAACAAACCATGACATCGCCGGCGCGGAACTTGCCGGTGTTCTGCGAAGCTCAAATCACCGTAGACGCCAATGGCGTCATCACCGCGATTCAGGCCACAAACGATACTCGCGGCGTAGGATTAAGCATATCGCGCTGTGCCGAAGTATTCGATGTGAATTAAGTCGGCAAAAAAGGAGCCACGATGTCAGAAGAACCCGGTGAATATCATACTGGCCGAACCGCCCGTGCCGAACCACCATTGACCGTTGATGGTCTTGTGGCCAAAGTCCACGCCAACCGGCAAGGTATTTCTTACGAAACCGGCGAGCAGTTACTTAAACGCCTGCCCCCACGGTTACATACCTTGGCCGACCTTATCTTGGGCGGCAAAATGAACGCCCGCGATATGGCTTATGCAGTGGCCGCGCTGATTGACTTGATTGAAAACGCTCCGGCTGAATCCGACATGCCTTCTCGCCATCGCCATTAACACGCTATCCGCTGCATTCGGCTCGAACTCAGTCCGAACGCCCATCCTCCTGTTGCCAGTCGGCATAAGCCGCTTCATAGCCGTGCAGGGCCTGATAATAGTAGTCCCACATGCACATCTCATAGCCACGCTCACAGCATCCGCCCGGAACGGGCGGTTTCGGTTGGATGGGTGGCGGAATAGGTCGAACGTCAGTTGAAGCCATAGCGCATAGCATAGAAACCAGAAGTTTCAGCGGGAGGGGTGAAAGATTAGGTCGCTTTCTCAATTTGGACGGCAATGCCATCCGCTTGGAGGACGGCAACGATAGCGTCCATCAGTTTCGCTGCAATGACCAGCGCAGACTGGCCGCGCAATCGTTGCTTGAGTGACAATGCTTGTTGAACAAACACCGACCACAGAACCGGCTGACCGAGGTAGCCCTCACCTTCATCGGCGTTACTGCCACAGCCGATCATGAATTCAGCCTCACCCTCACCATATTCAATGAACCAGCCCCAGTCTTCGCCCATCGGGTAGCTCGTCACGATGTCTAACTGCATTAAAGCATTTGAGAGCCACAGCGCCAGCTCAAATCCATAAGCGCCGGGGTTGACTTGGCACGATTCCGGGAGATAGGGCAGGAATCGGTTGGAATAAAATTCGATGCGCGTCATAGGGGAGCTTCGAGGCGAGACAGTATAATGCCGAAACGGGTTTAGCGTGGTCTCTAGTGCGGCAGCCAGCTAGACCCTGTTAAATGTTAGCAACAGAGTTGTTTATTTAAGGTAAGTAACCCGATCATATTCCCCAATGGTGATGTAACCTTGCTGCTGAAGTTCGGCAATAATTTTTTCCTTGTCTAAATCTGAAATAACCCCTTGAAAATGGAACATGGCACCTATGACATTCAGCAACGCTTTTTTCTTGATTGGCTTTAGCTTTTTAATTCTTTCCACCACATACTGAATAGTCTCTGGACTTGTAGCATTAAAAGAGGCGGCAAATTCGCCTCTTTCTGGATTTTGTTCATCTTCTTTGGCTAATTGCATTAACCGTTGGGCGAGACGCAATTTGTCTTGATAGCTCAGATGCTCAGTAAGCTGAGCCAGTTCGTCATATGTGATTTGCCGTTCTTCGTTCATGGTTTCTCCGATGTCTTCGAATACCAACACTGCGCTTACACCTGTTCAGCGTCGCGGGGTCAGGTGTAAGCCCCGCTTAGGCTTGGCTGAATGTTGGGTTGCCAAAAGGAGGCAACCCAACTTAATCGGCTACTTTCCATTATTCAACTTGAGGCATATCGTGAACTGGGTTTTCGGTAGCGCTTCATCCCGAAGAAGCCCATGACGGGTAAGCCAAGGATGAAGATGAAGCCAATCAGCAGGTAGACATTGAAATAGAGGTTCTGAATAACCCCTGCATCTTTCAAAAGGTCGATGGCCCACACAGCGAAAGGAACATGCAAGACAGGCGGTGGCCAGGCCCGGATTATACCAGCGGCGTGCGGCAATGGATAAGCCGATATGGACTACGGCCTGAAAGATCAGAAAATAGGGCATCCACGCGGCTAGGCGCAGGTCATAAGTGGCGAGCAGGCCACAGACTGGCAGGGGCAACCATATATAGCCCATATTAATCCAGTACACGAGCCTTTCATCCACCATCCCAGTCTCCGGGTCTTGCTTGTATAGGTCGTGGTTCATGAACTCGACGAAGCCGCCGGGAAACAGGTACTCTTCGGTTTCATGCAACATATACAATGGCGCGCACAGCAGCATTGCGTACAGGACCAGATTGGTTGGTGCCACCAAGAC
>CAIRMO010000011.1 GCA_903879705.1 uncultured Candidatus Competibacteraceae bacterium
GGCTTGTCCACCAGCGCGAGGCCCGAAGGTCCCCCGCTTTCCTCTCGCGAGCTCATGCGGTATTAGCCTGAGTTTCCCCAGGTTGTCCCCCACTCGTGGGCCAATTCCTACGTGTTCCTCACCCGTCCGCCACTAGGGTATCACTACCCCCGTTCGACTTGCATGTGTTAGGCATGCCGCCAGCGTTCAATCTGAGCCAGGATCAAACTCTTCAGTTTAATTCCTAACTTTACTCTTTAAACTTCAATGTCTTCTTCGCCCCTTCTCAGGAGCAGGAGATTACATACAACCGGATACTCCAAGTCGTACCACCCCCTCCCTAACCACTGCTCTCCACTCTCTTAACGATCTTCTCACCCCCTACCCAACGACAGGGGATAAACAACTAAATTCTTTGCCAGCTTGGCTTCACTCTTGGCTTCGTCCGGCTGCATTGCCAAGAGAAGCGCGGATTATAGGGGCCAAAATTCTGCTGTCAACCGGCTTTCACGATATTTTCAAAATAAAGTCGTAAATCACCGCACCCACACCCGAGCCACCCGCCGCTTGCCGACCTGGTAGATATAGTGGGTGCCAGCGGCCAGCTCCAGATCGCGGTTCTCCACCCGCTCGCCATCGATCCGCACCGCGCCTTGCTGAATCAGCCGAAAGGCTTCGGAGGTGCTGGTCACCAGTCCGGCTTTCTTGAGCAGGTTGGCGATCGGCAACCGGCCCTCGCGGGATTGCACGTCTATCTCCGGCACCTCCTTCGGCAATGCGCCTTTCTGGAATCGTTCGATGAAGGCCGCCTGCGCCTGCTGCCCGGCTTCGGCGCTGTGGAAGCGGGCGACCAGTTCCTCGGCCAATTTGAACTTCACGTCGCGGGGATTTAGCCCTTCAGCACTGATCTGCCGCCGCCATTCCTCTGTTTCGCTGGTCGGACGAAAACTCAGCAACTCGAAGTAGCGCCACATCAGGTCGTCGGAAACCGACATCAGCTTGCCGAACATTTCATGGGGTTCATCGCGGATGCCGACGTAGTTGCCCAGCGATTTCGACATTTTCTGCACCCCGTCCAGCCCTTCCAGAATCGGCATGGTCAGGACGACTTGCGGCGGCTGGCCGTAGTGCTTCTGCAATTCGCGGCCCACCAGCAGGTTAAATTTCTGATCGGTGCCGCCCAGTTCGACATCGGCCCGCATCGCCACCGAGTCGTAGCCCTGCACCAGCGGGTACAGAAATTCGTGAATCGCAATCGGCTGACCGGCGGCGTAGCGCTTGCCAAAGTCGTCGCGTTCCAGCATCCGGGCGACGGTGTGCTTGGCCGCCAAATGAATGAAGTCGGCGGGGGTCATCTGGTTGAACCAGGTGGAATTGAACAGCACTTCAGTTTTGTCGGGGTCGAGGATTTTGAACACCTGATCCTGATAAGTCTGGGCGTTCGCCAGAATCGCCTCGCGGGTCAGCGGCTTGCGAGTGACGTTCTTGCCGGTGGGATCGCCGATCATTCCGGTGAAGTCGCCGATCAGGAACATGACGTGATGACCGAGTTCCTGAAACTGGCGGAGCTTGTTGATCAAGACCGTATGGCCGAGGTGCAAATCCGGGGCGGTCGGGTCGAAACCAGCCTTGACCCGCAATGGCCGGCCAGTCTTGAGCCGTTCGATCAATTCCGCCTCCAGCAATACATCCACCGCGCCGCGTTTGATCAAGTCCAGCGATGCTTCAACCGAGTGCATGAGCGTTCCTCAAAAAGGAAGGGATTTTAGCAAACCGGCCCGGCCCCGTTATGATTCCCGCACTGATTTTCCCATTGCAACGACAGGACTCTTGATCATGGCGGATAACCTGATTGGCCTGATGTCCGGCACCAGCATGGACGGCGTCGATGCGGCGCTAGTGCGGTTTACCGATAGCGATGCGGCGCTCCCGGAACTAATCGCCCGGCGCACTACCGCTTTACCTGCGGGGCTACAGAAAGAATTGTTGGCGCTGGCGCAACCGGGCGGGAATGAACTGGATCGGATGATGCGGCTGGACGGGACGGTAGCGCGGCTGTTTGCGCGGGCGGTGTTGGAGTTGCTGGATCAGGCCGGGATGCCGCCCGGTCAGATTCGCGCCCTCGGCAGTCACGGCCAGACCATTCGCCACGTTCCTGCCGGCCCGGAGCCGTACACCGTGCAGATCGGCAATCCGAGCCTGATTGCGGAACTGACCGGGATGACGACCGTAGCCGATTTCCGGCGGCGGGATCTGGCAGCCGGTGGCCAAGGCGCGCCGCTGGCTCCAGCGTTTCATGCCGCCTTTTTCCGCAGCTCGGAGGAAAGTCGAGTGGTGCTGAACATCGGCGGCATCGCCAACATCACCCGGCTGTCGGCGGATGCTCAAATACCGGTCAGCGGGTTTGATACTGGCCCCGGCAATCTGCTGCTGGACGCCTGGATTCGGCGGCATCGTGGCATGGCACTGGATGAAGATGGTGGGTGGGGCGCGGGCGGGCGGGTGTTGCCGGAAGTGCTGGAGGTATTGCTGGCCGATCCGTATTTCCACGAGCCGCCGCCAAAAAGCACGGGCCGCGAGTGGTTTCATCTCGACTGGCTGAATGCCCGACTGGCCACGCTGCCTGCTGCCGATCCGCAGGATGTGCAGGCGACGTTGCAGGAATTGACCGCGGTTTCGATTGCTGACGCGATTCGCCGCTATGCCGAGGAAGCACAACGGGTGCTGGTGTGTGGCGGCGGGGTTCATAACCGGGCGATGTTGGCACGATTGCAGGCGCAGTTGCCGGGTGTAATCGTTGAGTCCACCGCAGTCGCCGGGATCGATCCTGATTTTGTTGAAGCTATCGGGTTCGCCTGGCTGGCCAAGCGCACCTTGGATGGCCTGCCGGGTAATGTGCCGGCGGTGACCGGGGCGCGGGGAGAGCGGATTCTTGGCGGGATTTATCCGGCCTGAGTTGTGCTGCTTTCCAGAGCGATTCTGGGCATCTGCCCTTTCGATCCGCCTATAATGGTTTCGGTGTGACAACCGTTTCCTGCCCCGCCTGATCTTCACTACTGGAATCCATAATCCTCATGAACTTGCAGCCAGAAGACCAGCAACTCCTCGAAGAACTCTGCCAGCAACAAGGGGTGAGCGCCATGAAGGTGCTGCATCTGCTGAAAACCGTGCAGGAGTACGAATTCAAGGATCGCCGCACCGGGATTTATGCGGCGCTGCGCGATGTTCTCAATACCCGCTATTCCGAATCCGAACTGGAGAAATAATCGAATGAATGAACAAGAACTCATTGAGAATCCTGAAGCGCTGCTGACGCTGATTCAACAAGCGGTTCAGCAACTTGTTGAGCAACGCCCGGACACCGTGGAGCAAGAGGCGCAATTACGGGCGGTCGCCAAGGCAGTTGAGCAGTTGGAGAAACAGCGGGTTCCAGTTCCTGACAGTCTGCGGCAGACCAAAATGACGCTGGTTGATCAAATAGGTCAATACGCTCAATTCAATCGCCGGCTCTCTGCATTGGGTGCTGGATTGACTGAAGTGCTGGATATGATCGAAGAGACTACCGGCAAACTGCGCCAAGAAGAAAAGTCGGAGAAACAACCCACACCACGTCAACGCCGTTCTAAAAACACTGATCAACTGGTGACTTCTCAGTCAGTCCTTCGAGAATATATTATCCAAGCCCTCAAGGAATTAGGTGGATATGCACGCCGATATAATGTCTTAGAACAAATGCGGGAGATGTTGAAAGATCGATTAACGCCAAGAGATATTGAAACAAGAGGTGATGGTCGAGTAATTATTTGGGAAAATAATGCAGCTTGGGAACGTAATGCAATGGTTCAGGAAGGCATTCTGCGTACTGATTCCAAATTTGGCTATTGGGAACTCGCTGAGAATCACTCATGAGATTCAAGAAATTTACCATTGCTGGCTACAAATCCTTCCGCTACCCGACCGAAATCATTTTCCCCACCAGTCAGGACGGCAAAAGCATTTTCCTGATTGGTGGTATGAATGGCGCAGGGAAAACTTCTTTCATGGAAGCGATCAATTTTTGTCTTTATGGAGCCAAGGCCGATTTAATTTTCAACGCCATTAATCGCCAGGAAAAGGCTGAGGGTAATCACAGCACCCGCTTTGAACTCACCTTGGAAACTGACGAAGGTGCGGAAATCATCGTCAAGCGTTCATGGTCAGCCGGCGCAACGGCTAATCCTAAACCGAAAGACCTTGAAGAACGGCTCATAGTGATCCGCGATGGCAAGCGGGTTTCGGTTCAAAGCAAACAGATGTGGCAGGATTTTATCCGCGCCCTGATTCCACCCGGCATTACCCCATTCTTCTTTTTCGATGGCGAGAAAATTCAGGAAATCGCCGCCGATGATCACTCCGAAGTCCGTCTGAAAAACTCGCTGGAAGCCGCGCTGGGCATCGAATTTATCAAGCGCCTGACTGACGATCTCGCCACGATCAAGAATCAGGAACGCCAGGATTATGTTGATATTTCCGATGCCGATCTCGAATTCAAACAGAGCGAATTTAAAAAGGAGCGCAGTAAACTGGAGCGCCGTAAAAAAGAACGTCTGGAAGCGCAAGAAGACTTGAATGGCTTTCGCCAGCAGTACGACGAAGCTAAAAAGCGGTTTCAAGTTACCTTTAACACCGAACCGGAAGCGCGTGAAACTCTGCGGGAAAACGAGAAAAAACGCATTCAGGCCGCTAACCGCTATAGTCAAGCGGATAATGAAATCAAGATCCTTTGCGAAAAAGTCTTGCCGCTAGCTGTTGCCAGCAAACTGTTTGACGGACTGAAACAACGGATTGAAATCGAACGGGGTTCTATCCAGCACGACGCCATCCGTGACAATGCTGCCGCCTTAACCAAAACCCTGATTCAGGCGGTGGAAGAACCAGAACCGCTCTACTCTGTTCTCCTGAATCCCGAGCAGCGGACGGAATTGGAACAGCGCATTCAGCGACTTCTGCAACAAGGCATGGGCCTGAATCAAACTCGCACGGTTCTCAACTTATCCGAACGCGAAGCCGCCCGGATTCTGCATCGCATTGAGGAAATTGAAAGCAGCGACCTGTGCCGCCTGGGTTCTCTGCTCGACGAAAAAAGTGAACTGGACCTTGAAATCCAGCGTCTCGACCACGCCCTGCAACCCAGCGCCAGCAGTGCCAGTGAGCGCGAACTGTTCGAGCAACTTCAGGCCGAAATGGAAGGTTGTTCGACTCAAATCGGGCGGAAGTCGGAACAACTCCGGTCATTGAATGAGGACTTGCTGACTCTGGAAAAGCGGAGCCACGATCTTGAGGCGGAAATCTCCCGGCTCTACGAACGCCATAATGTTTCCCGAGAGAAAGCCAACTTCATTGCTGAATGCGACACCATTGCCAGCCTGCTCGGCCAGTTCATCATTCGCTTGCGGGAAAACAAGATTCATCTATTGCAGGAAAAGACGTTCGAGATGTACCGTCAATTGTCCAGCAAGAGCGGCCTGATTAAAGACTTGCTGATTGATCCCAAAACCTACGCAGTCTCGCTGCACGACCGCCACGGTTTCGTCATTCGCAAATCCGGTCTGTCCGCCGGTGAAAAAGAAATCTTCGCCATTGCGCTGTTGTGGGGATTGGCGCAAACCAGTCAGTTGCGGCTGCCAATCATCATCGACACGCCATTATCTCGTCTCGACAGCAGTCACCGCCAGCACATTGTCCATGACTATTTCCCGAATGCCGGAGAACAAGTGGTGATTCTCTCCACCGACACTGAAGTCGATGAAACCTATTACGCGCAACTCAAGCCATATTTATCCGGGGCTGGAATGCTGCAATTCGACCAGCACCAAGAATTAACTACTTTTCAACCCGGCTATTTCTGGGAGCGTTGACCAATGGCTGACCGTCTGATGACTTCCATGATTGCTGATGAAACCTTGAACCTACTGCGGTTGGAAACAAAATTTGACAAGGCAATGCTGGCGCGGTTGGCCTGTTGCCTGTCATTGGTGCTGGATGGCAGGGAGGTTTTACCCAGTCTGAATTTCGGTGGTGGCGAAATCCGGCGGTCGAGTCTACTGGGAAACGATGGGCCAGTTATTTATGCCCTGATCGCTCACGTTTACGAACAGCCGGAATTGCCCGATGAAACGCTATTCTCCAACCGTTCCATCATCAAAAACCACATCGATCAGGGTTGCGCTCACTTGGAAGGCTGGTTTAGCGAATGTGGGCGTAATGTCGGTTTGTGGCTAAAAAGACTGCTGGAGGCGGTGGAATTCACCGGGCAACGCGAATCAATGGGGCATGGCCTGGAACTACGAATGGGCCGCACCCTGCTGGACAATCAGCCGGTCACGGTGGAACTCAATAATACGGCCCAACACGCCAACTCGCATTTGGCAATCATGGGCAAGCCGGGAGTCGGTAAGACCCAATTTTTATTGAAAATCCTGACCGACATTCGCATCCAGTCCAATTTCCAGACGCATTTTATCTATTTCGATTACAAGGGCGATGTAGTCAGCAATGCGCGGTTTTTTGACCTTGCTAAAGTGCAGGCATACCGCTTATTGCAAGGCAGCCAAAATCTGCCCATCAACCCCTTTGTACTGCCGGCCTATGACGAGCAGACCATCAATGTCTCGGCCCGCGAGAAAGCGGAAAGTTTCGCTTCGATTAATGCCAAACTCGGCGTGGTGCAGAGAGGCGTATTGACTGAAGCGATTCGCGCCGGCTATGCCCAACGCGCTGGAACTGCCACTCCGTATCCCGATTTCCATGATATTCGCGCGATTGTGAAGGCTATGTATGAAGATCAGGGCCGGAATGACGATAGCTTAATCGAAATTCTGCGGGATTTATCGGAGTTTAACCTGTTCTGGAAACATGGCGACACCGCAGCGCCAATGGAATGTCTGACCAACCGCACGTTATTGATCGATGTTCACGCCATGCCTGTACTCAAGGAACTGGCGGCATATCTGGTGATCGAGCGGCTTTACAAGGAGATGGCGGTATTGCCGGATAGTCCGGTGGCCGATGATCGGCGCACCATCCGCACCATTCTGGTGATCGACGAAGCGCATAATTATCTCGGCCAGCGCAATCTTTTTCTCCAGCGGATCATTCGCGAAGGTCGCTCAAAAGGCGTTGTGGTCTTTTTCGCTTCGCAGTCACCGAACGATTATCAGCAGAAGTTTTTCAACTTTCAGGAATTGCTGGAATTTGCCTATTTATTCCAATGCGACGGCGTATCCGCCAATGCCCTTCAGGATATTCTTGGCTGTAGCAATAAGACCGCCAAGGATTTGCAAGTCGAAGTGGCGAGACTGGAACCGGGGCAGGTGATTAGCCGAAGTCCGGATCAGATTGAGGGATTTGTGAAGTTTGCGGCGGAAGTGTTTTACAAAAACTACGGTGGATGACGATTCAGGATTTTCGCAGCCCCATACCGCGAATCACCATACGCGCCAACTTAAGGGTGGCTTAAGTAATAGATCATTGAAAAAAATGTAAAAAAAGGGCAAGATTCAGGTTGCTTCATCACCCAAACGACCGGAGACCGA
>CAIRMO010000012.1 GCA_903879705.1 uncultured Candidatus Competibacteraceae bacterium
AATTAATTAGGCGTTTTTGAACGCTTTGGGATTCTTTTATTCTTTTTTATTGGACTATCCTAAAGCCGCTAATTGATCCGCTTAAAATCAGCCTAAATACAGAGACCGGGAATTGCTGACTCATAGCCCGGTGCGGTTGGCGACGAATCTTGACAGCAGACGCCGGTAAACCGTAAAAACGATCTGTCTATTTCATCGAAGGTGATCACGGCTTGAACGATATTCACATTGGCGCTTTGTGCGTCGCGCTGGTCGTGCTGATTGGCTGTTCCGCGTTCTTTTCCGGTTCCGAAACCGGTTTGATGACGATGAATCGCTACCGCCTGCGCCACCGCGCCAAAGCCGGTGACAAGGCCGCGCAACGGGTTGGCCGGTTGCTGGAACGGCCCGACCGGCTGATTGGCCTGATTCTGCTGGGCAACAACTTTGTCAACATCCTGGCCTCATCGCTGGCGACGGTCATTGCCATTCATTTTCTCGGCGAGACCGGCATTGTGATCTCCACCGTCGCCATGACCCTGATTGTGCTGGTGTTCGGCGAAGTCGCGCCCAAAACCCTGGCGGCCCTGTATCCCGAGCGGGTAGCCTATCCGGCGGCGGCGGTGCTGACGCCGCTGCTCAAATTGCTCTATCCGCTGGTGTGGCTGACCAATCTGGTGGTCAACAGCCTGTTGCGGCTGTTCCGGGTCACCATCCAGACCGGCGCGGCTCAACATTCCCTCAGCGCCGAGGAATTGCGCACCGTGGTGCTGGAAGCCGGGGTGATGATCCCCAAGCGTCACCAGACCATGCTGCTGGGCATTCTTGAACTGGAAGAAATCACGGTTGAGGACATTATGGTGCCGCGCAATGAGGTCGCGGGCATCGATCTGGAGGACGACTGGGAGGCTATCGTGGCTGAACTGAACCGCAGCCCCTATACCCGACTGCTGGTGTACCGCGACACCATTGATCAAGCCATAGGTTTTGTGCATCTACGCAAGGTGCTGAACCTGATGACCCAGAAGCCGGACTTCAACCGGGCTGATCTGGAAAGCCTGATCCGGGAGCCGTATTTCATCCCGGAAGGCGCGTCGCTGACCCGGCAACTGCTGAATTTTCAACAACAAAAGCGGCGGATCGGACTGGTCGTGGATGAGTACGGCGATGTGCTGGGGCTGGTGACGCTGGAGGACATTCTGGAGGAGATCGTCGGCGAGTTCACCACGGATCCGGCCGCCAATGACCAATGCCAACTGACCGCTCGGGCGGACGGCGGTTATCTGGTCAATGGCCGAACCACGATCCGGCTCCTGAACCGGGCGCTGGGCTGGCATCTGCCCACCGACGGTCCGCGCACTCTGAACGGGCTAGTGATGGAGCAACTGGAAGCGATTCCGGAACCGGGGGTTCGGTTGACCTTGACCGGTCATCCGACCGAGATTATTGAAACTACCGGCAACCGGGTTAAAACCGCGGTGATCTGGCCGAATGCCGATGCCGGAAAAGATCATCACTGATTGTTCCGGGCACCTGATTCAACCTTTAACTCCGAACTCCGCGCTCGCCACACCCAATCCTCGATGCCGTTCTCTGGCTGATACTCGGCCACCGCTTCCTGCAACAACGCCCGCACCGCCGGATAATCAAACTGGTGTGCCGCCCGGTCCAACCGTTCCAGCACCTCCCGGATCACCGGCCAAGGCGGATGATCCTCGCGGGCGCGGCGGATCATCGGATGTTCGGTCGGCAGATCATCTAAACCGATCAACAATTCCTCGCGCAATTTCTCGCCGCTGCGCAATCCGGTAAAGCCAATTTCGACATCGCCTTCGGGATGTTCCGCATCGCACACCGTTAGTCCGGATAACCGAATCAGCCGTCGCGCCAAATCGAGAATCCGCACTGGTTCGCCCATGTCCAGCAGGAACAGATCACCGCCCTGAGCCATCGCGCTGGCCTGAATGACCAGTTGCGCCGCCTCCGGGATGGTCATGAAATAGCGTTCGACCTCCGGGTGCGTCACTGTGACCGGCCCGCCCTTGCGAATTTGCTCGCGAAACAGTGGCACGACCGACCCGGACGAGTCCAGCACATTGCCAAAGCGCACCATGCACAGCCGGGTGGGACTGCCCTCCCCGGCCAACCCCTGCAAAATCAGCTCCGCCAATCGTTTGGTCGCGCCCATGACGTTGGTGGGCCGTACCGCTTTGTCGCTGGAGATCAGCACGAAAGTTTCGACGCCAGCGGCGACCGCCGCCTCGGCAGCGTAGCGGGTGCCAAACACGTTGTTGCGAACGCCTTCAATCGGATTGTGTTCAACGATAGGCACATGCTTATAGGCGGCAGCATGGTAAACGGTCTGCACCGCGAACCGCTCCATGACCACCTGCAAGCGCCGCCGGTGAACCACCGACCCCAACAACGGGATCAGATCGACTGGCGGCGGGTAGCCCATGTTGGCGGTCATCGCGCCCAGTTCCTGCTCGATGGCGTACAGGGCGTATTCAGAACGCTCGAACAGCACCAGCCGGCGTGGCCGCAGCGCCAGAATTTGCCGGCACAGTTCAGCGCCGATCGAACCGCCCGCGCCAGTCACCATCACGTTTTTGCCGCTCACCCGCGCCTGTAATAAGGCCGGATGGGGCTGGACCGAATCACGGCCCAGGATGTCCTCGACGCCGACCTCGCGGAATTCATCGATACGCCGGGCGCCGCTGGTCAATTCAGCCAAGGTTGGCAAGGCCAGCACTCGTACCGGCACCCCCGCCAGCGTCTCCAGAATTTCCCGGCGGCGGCGATGGGAGGCGGAAGGTAGCGCCAGCAGAATCAATCGGGCGTCGTAGCGGGTCGTCAAGCGAGAAAGTTTGAACGGGGCGCGGACTTTCAGCCCCAGCACCACACTGCCCCACAACTGCTTGTTGTCATCGACGAAAGCGACCGGTTCAAATTCAGTGCTGTAGCGTAGAGCGTGAACCAGTTGCGCTCCGGCCTCACCCGCGCCGTAAATCAGCACCGGCGTCCGGATCGTGGCCCGGCGAAACCGTCGCCGCAACACCCGGCGCAATAGCAACCGGCCACCGCCGACCAGCGCGATCAGCACCAGCCAGCCGATCAGCCAGGATGACCGTGGCACCAGCCCTTCCCGCAGAAACACCCACATCGCCATTAACAACAGAATGCCGGCGCTGACGCCCAGCACGATGGTGTACAGCAGGCTTTCGTCGGCATAGCGCAGAATAGGCCGGTACAAACCGATCAGGGTGAAGGTGGCGATCAGGGTGACGACGGCGAGCGGAAACAGCCAGAGGACTTCTTGCAGCATATCCGGCCACCACTCGCCGAGGCGAATGGCAAACGAGGCCCACACGGCAACCAGCACGGCTAGCGCGTCGCCGATCACCAGTAGCAGCCGACGGGCGGGTGGGGGGAGATTTAACAGGGATTCGAGCTTCACGGCGCGGATACTGGCACAGCGCGCTGTTCCAGCCAACCGACCGTCGCCGTTAGCAGCGCATAAATCACGATCCAGCTACCGGCCAGCGCTGCTTGACCGACCGGTGGAAGTTGAACCGCCAGTAATGTTGAACCGGCACAGGCCAGCATCAGCGCGTATTCAGCCAGCACGGTGCGGCGGTGGCCCCAGCCGAGCAAGACCAGCCGCTGGTAATAATGGCTGCGGTGCGCCTCCCAGACTTTTTCGCCGCGCCACAGCCGCCGCAGCAGGGTCAATGTGGCGTCAACGCTGAAGGGCGAAAAGATCAGCAACGCCATCCAGAGCGGGAACAATCCCGCCTTGCTTCCCCACAGGCTACAGGCCGCCGCCAGAAAACCCAGAGTGGTCGAACCGGTATCGCCAAGGAAGATTTTGGCCGGCGGGAAGTTGTGAATCAGAAACCCGGCGCTCGCCGCCGCCACCGTCAGGCAGACTGCGGCGAACCCGGCATCGGCCCGCCCCAGCCAGGCCAGCGCGGCAAAGCCAATGACCGCCATGCCGCCAGCAAAGCCATCCATTCCGTCCATGAAGTTGTAGAGGTTGATCATCCAGACGGTGAACAGGATGGTCAGGGAGATGGCGATCCCGGTGGGTAAGACGCAGGCAAAGCCGGGCAGGTCGAGGCGGTCTGGAGCAAAACCGGCGATCAACAGGCTGACAGCGGCCCAGAGATGAACTAGAATCCGCGACCTTGCGGTGATATCCGTACGATCATCTACGAATGACACCACGGCCAGAGACGCCAAACCGGTCAGCAGGGAGATCAAGGTTCGGGACGGCAGCGTGCTGGTCTCCAGCGTGATCAAGGTCAGGCCAGCCAGTGTTCCCGCAATCATGGCTAAACCGCCGGTTCGGGGGATAGGACGCTGATGCAGGGAGCGAGCGTTTGGATGGTCAAGAATGTGTAGATGCGATACCGGGTTAGCCAAATACCGGCTAAAGAAGAATGCGCCAATAAAGGCTAATAGGCTACTGGATGCTGACATAATGACTTTCCTTAAAATTAAAAAACTAACGCCGCTGGTTGTGGATTAAATGATCGATGCATAAAGCCCGGTACTTCGAGCTGGTTTTTTACAAGACTTATGCCGATCTTAGGGCTGAAGCTGCGCGCACCTATATCAGTTTTTTATGGTGGATTCTCGATCCATTAATTAATATGGTCGTTTTTTATTTTGTTTTTAAGGTTATTCTCAACCATGGCACTGAGAACTTTGTCAGCGTCTTGTTGGTTGGGCTGGTTTTTTGGAAATGGTTTACTAATTCAATCCAGCATGCCTTAAATAGCATTCCGATTCATTTGGGCCTTATTCAGCAAATCTATTTGCCCAAACTTTTGTTGCCGCTGATTACAATCCTGACGGATTTCATAAAATTCATGGTGGTGTTTTCCGTGCTGATTCTGCTGCTGCTACTGATCGGAATAACCCCAAGTGTTGCTTGGATTAGCTTGCCGGTTTTATTTGCTCTACAGCTATTACTCGTTACAGGCGGTGGTTGCCTGGTTGCGGCGATTAATCCTTTTTTTCCGGATTTACGGATATTGACTGAACATGGTTTAACGCTATTAATGTTCTTGTCTGGAGTTTTTTTTGATGTTAGCGTTGTTCCAGAACCTTACCGGGTATTTTTTTTCGTCAATCCAATGGCGGTTATGATTGATGCCTTCAGGTTAGTCATTCTTGAAAATCGGTTACCGAACTGGTTTGCTCTTGGTTATGTTTTTGTCTTTGGCGCTATTATCCTGGCGGTAGCCCTGACTATGCTGGCGCGCTTCGATCGCGTCTATCCACGGCTGACGCTGGCATGAATGCTAACTTGATGTGTTCATCACCCATCCGATCCTTACATAATGTAGGGGTCTGTTATCAGCGTCGATCAGGGTTATTCCGACAGAGTCCTTTTTGGGCGCTGAATGATGTTTCCTTTGATCTGTTCAGGGGCGAAGTATTGGGGATCATCGGACGTAATGGTGCGGGAAAAACCACATTGCTGCAACTGCTCGCTGATATCATTAAACCCGATCGGGGTGTGTTACAAACAAATGGGGCACAGGCTACCCTGCTTTCCTTACAAATTGGCTTCATTCCTAACTTGAGTGGCCGTGAAAATGCTATTATGAGTGGTTTACTGCTTGGATTGCGACGCAGCACTATTCAATCCCGCATGAAAGACATCATCGCCTTTTCAGAGTTAGAAGAGTTTATTGATCAACCGATTCGTCAATACTCGACTGGAATGCGTGCTCGCCTAGGTTTTTCCGTAGCACTGCAATTAAATCCAGATATTTTCCTTATTGATGAGGTGATGGGTGTAGGTGATGCAAATTTTAAAAAAAAATCATCAGAAGCCATGCTTGAAAAATTTCACTCGGATCGAACCTTTGTTTTAGTTTCTCATGATTTATCGATGATTCGCCGGTTGTGTAGTCGGGTGGTTTGGATTGAACACGGCGCGACTCGAGATGAAGGAAATCCGGAAGCAGTGATTCGCGCCTATCAAGCCTGCTTGATCCCGCCCTCAAATCCCTTGCCTCGTATACCCAAGGAAACTACAGGAAAACCCTGATGCAAATCATCGTACTCGGTATGCACCGCTCTGGCACTTCAGCAGTAGCGCGCCTGATTAACATGATGGGGGCCGATACTGGTCCGTCCCACTTAATCGGCGAACCGGCTGCTGACAATGAGAAAGGGTTCTGGGAACGCCAGGATGTCAGGGATCTGGACGATGCTTTATTGGAAACAGTGGGCTGTGCTTGGGACGATGTTACCTGCTTCGCTCAGGACAAACTTTTAAAAGTTGAGCATGCCGAACTGAGCATCCAAGCAAAGCGCATCATTTTCAACATGGATACTCATCGGCCTTGGGTGCTTAAAGAGCCGCGTCTGTGTCTAACTTTACCCTTCTGGCTCCCTTTTCTTGAAGTACCGGTTTGCGTTCTCCCCTCCCGTTCTCCGCTGGAAATCGCCAAGTCCTTGCAATCTCGCAATGGGTTTTCTTTGGTGTACGGCGTTGCCCTATGGGAAAAGTATACTGTCGAGGCTCTTCGCAGCTCTCAGAATCCTCCACGAATTATTGTTTCTTATTCAAGACTGATTAGTAATCCAATCGATACTGTACATAGTCTATATCAAAATTTGTGTGAGTTTGACGTTCAGGGATTGCGGATGCCTTCTGAACGCGAGATTTTAGCTTTTGTGGAAAGCCGGCTTTATCATCAGCGTGAAGCCGTTCAAGATACTGAAGGTACTTTGAATGAGAGTCAGCGCCAACTAGCAAAAGCTGTGGAAGATGGTTCTGTTCTATCTTGGGGTAAAATTCCTGACCTGTCGGCAGGCGCTTCTGAAATTCTTGCTCAGAATTACCAGATGAATAGCGCACAACAAGAGATAGCCGAGACGCGGCGGATTTTAAAATCTGCCCAAGAGGAAACCCAGAATTTATCCCAGCAACTCGAAAACATTCGATGTGAATCCGTAGATGTGCGCCAATGCTTGGAAACGACTCTGGGTGAGGTAGCGGAACTACGCCAAGAACGGGATGCCGTCCGCCACGAGGTCATTGAACGTGACCAGCAGCTCCAGAAAAACAGAAGTGAATCTTTAGATCTGCGCCAGTGCTTGGAAACAGTACAGGGTGAAGCGATAGGATTGCGCCGGGATCGAGATTCAGCGATGGCTAAACAAAATACCGCTTTGGCTGAGCGTGATGCCGCCCGCAGCCAAGTTTTTGAGATCGACCAGCAGCTTGAACAAACCCAGATTGAAGCTGGAAAACTGCGTCAGGATCGGGATGTTGCTCGCACTCAAATCATTGGACTTAACCAGCAGCTTGAACAAACCCAGATTGAAGCTGGAAAACTGCGTCAGGATCGGGATGCTGCTCGCACTCAAATCATTGGACTTAACCAGCAGCTTGAACAAACCCAGATTGAAGCTGGAAAACTGCATCGGCGCCTCTTAGTAGCTCAAAACGAAATAGAACATGTCCGTAATAGCCAGCAGTTATCTATCATGGTTAAACAGAATGAAATTGAAACAGCTAATCAGCAGCTTAATGATATAAATTTGCAATTAACTCACTTGAATCAAGATATGGTAGCCAAAGATCAACAGTTGGTATTTTTGTCTGGTGAACTAAAATTGTTAGAGGAGTGGCTAAAGCAAATTGAACAGAGTTTCATATCAACCCTGCATTCTTGGCGGTGGCGGGTAGGCCATAGCTCCGTGTCTCTAATAGAAAAATTGTTACTGCGACGGCGGGGGTTGCTGGGGGCCGATCATATTCAAAATTTGCTCCGGCAATTTCAGGACTGGTCTACCAAAGCTCGAAAGTGGGAGACAATGGTACGGCGTACGCATCTGCCGCTGCCTTCACTTGGCAGTGTTGCCCCTCTTGGCGAAGTCATGGCGTCGCCAGCGCCGACAACAGCTTGCTATGATTTGATCTGCTTTGCCAACATTGACTGGAATGCTCGCTATCAACGGCCGCAACAACTGGCTGTTCAGTTTTCTCGTCACGGCCATCGCGTATTTTATGTAGTAGCCTCGCGTTGCCTATCCCCCAATGATGCACAGGGTTTTCGAGCATCAGTAGTTGCCAACAACATCTATGAAGTGGAATTGATGGCTCATGCAGTGCCGGATCGTTATTCTAATGTACTCGATGCCGCTAATACTGAGCTTTTTTTGCAATCATTAAGCCGCCTACGGGATGCCTTTGGTATAGTAGACGCTGTCTGTAATGTGCATTTGGCTTTCTGGACTCCACTCGTATTGCGTCTACGCCAATGTTGGGATTGGCGGGTCTTGTATGACTGCATGGATGAGTGGGAGGATTTTCCCAATATAGGCAAGCCGTTGCTGGAAGCTGAAAAGGAGCTGGTTCAGCGAAGCGATGTAGTAACGGTCACCGCTGCGTTGCTGGAACAGAAGTGGCGTAACGACAACCCTCGTTGTCTCTTGGTACGCAACGGAGTTGATTTCGATTTTTTCCGCCAGCACTACCAGCCAACTCATATCTTGGGCGATATCAGCCATCCAGTAATCGGTTTTTATGGTGCGCTGGCCGAGTGGGTGAATCTGGGTCTACTCGCTAGCATGGCTAGAGCGCGTCCTAACTGGTCCCTCGTATTGCTGGGTGATGTTTTTGTTACAGATCTGGAAGGATTGGATGGTTTGCCCAACGTCCATTTATTGGGTCGCCGGCCCTACGAAGAAATGCCTCTTTATCTTTATCACTTCGATGTTTGTCTGGTGCCGTTTCGCATCAATCAAGTGACTCATGCAGTGGATCCAGTCAAATTTTATGAGTACATCAGCGCCGGTAAACCAGTCATTTCGGCGCCTCTTAAGGAATTGGAAATTTACAAGGATTATCTGTACTTTGCGGCCACACCCGATGCGTTTGTCGACCAAATTGAGCGGGCTTTGGCGGAAAACGACTTAAAATTGCAGCAACGACGTATTGATCTGGCCCGTGATAATGATTGGCGAAACCGTTATCAGGCTATGGCCCAAGCGATTAGTGCTGTCTATAATCGAGTCAGCATCATCGTTGTCACTTATAAAAACATGGACATCAGCCAGTTATGTCTTGAGAAACTGTTAAGCAATACCACCTACCCCAACTATGAAATTATCGTTGTGGATAACGATTCCAAGGATGGCACTGCTAACTACTTAAACTATATGCAGGAACGCTACGATAATATAAAAATTATCGTCAACAATGAGAATCGTGGTTTTGCGGCGGCGAATAATCAGGGGCTTGCTATTGCGAGCGGTGATTACTTGGTGCTACTCAATAACGACACGGTACCTCCTCGTGGCTGGCTGGCCCCATTACTTAAACATTTACGGGATGCACAGCTTGGCTTGGTCGGGCCGGTCACCAACTTTGTTGGCAATGAAGCAAAGATCGATGTATCCTATAATAATCTGGATGAGATGGAACATTTTGCGCTCCACCAAATGCGAACGCATGAAGGTAGAATATTCGACATTAAAGTTTTGGCAATGTTCTGCGTCGCAATGCGTCGGGACGTCTACGAGCGGGTAGGTCCATTGGATGAGAGTTTTGGTATTGGTATGTTTGAGGACGATGATTACAGTAACCGAATTCGACAACTTGGATATAGAGTTGTTTGTGCCGAGGATTCCTTCGTTCATCACTTTGGTCAGGCAGCATTTAAAAAACTGATAGAAACGGGTGAATATCACGAAATTTGGAAAAAAAACCAAGCTTATTACGAGCAAAAATGGGGGAAATGGAATCCTCACATTCATCGATAAGTTAGGATAAATTTACTTTCGAAAAGTTCGGAGATTAATGTATGGATGATGATGATGATAAAAAGAAGATTGTTGACTATTGGTCGGAAAATATAGCAGGCTCCAATCCTTTCTCCTCTGATGTTTATTGGCTGGCTATACCGGCTGTTCAGGAGCGTTATCAAAAAAAGGCTTGCGCTAATAAGCCTTATTCAAGTTGGGTAGAATACTGTGTCAAGGAATTTTTAGGAGTTGCTGTCCCTGTACAGCGAATGCTGAGTATTGGTTGTGGTACGGGTAGCTTGGAGCGTCACTTATATAGTTTGGATGTTTTTCAGCAATGCGATGCTGTTGATATCTCTCTCAAAGCTGTTGAAATTGCCAAACAGGAAGCAGATAAGCTTAATATAACTTCCATAAGTTATTCGGCATATGACATCGAAGCTATGGAGTTAGTAACAGACCGGTATGATGTTGTTTGGTTTAATGGTTCGCTACATCATATTAAGGAACTCGAATTCGTTTTGAATCGAGTAAAACAAGCGCTAAAACCCAATGGTTGGCTATTTTTTAATGAATATGTCGGTTTTAATCGATTTGCTTTTTCAAGTCGTCAGCGTGAGATTTTTCAACATGCGTTTTACCTGATTCCATCGCGATACCGGCGATCTTTTCAACATCAACCTACTACAAATGCTCATCAAACTATTCCACCTCTCCCTGATCCCAGTGAAGTTGCGCATGTAGATCCATCTGAAGCGGTGCGATCGCAAGATATTTTATCAGTTGTTAATAGTCTGTTTGAGATCGTAAAAATTAATAGCTGTGGTGGTTCATTGCTGCAATTTTTACTGAGCGGAATTGCCGGCAACTTTAAGCAGTCTGACCCCCAATCAATGTTAATTCTGAATATGTTATTTGCAATAGAAGACGCACTGATTGAATCTGGAGTTATTCAGAGTGATTTTGTTGTTGTGGCGGCACGGCAATATTCACTGGTTTCTTGACTTTAAAGTTGCGATCTGGTGGCGTCAAGGTTTCCATTTTAAGCAGGCTAAATGAGAAAATTTTATCATGTCCGATTTAATTAAAAATGCAACTCCACTGTTTGTTATTGGTGTGCCTCGCAGCGGCACCACAATGCTGGCACGGCTTTTAAGTAATCACCCTAATATTGTACAAACTTATGAAACCTCAGCTTTTCTTTTATTCGATAACATAATAAAAAATGCTGAGCGTGGTTCCAAAGCAGGCATTCTATATGGCAAAGAGTACCAAACTCTCTGGTCAAAGCATCTGGCTAGTGTGGCAAAAGACGTTATTGAGTCTTTCTATGAAAAAATCTTTGAAACAGAAGGTCGTGATGATGTGCGTTACTGGGGAGATAAACATCCTCATCACAATGCTTGTTTGCCTTTTATAGAATGGCTTTACCCTAATGCCCTATATATTTATATCGTCAGAGATCCAAGAGATGTTGCCTGTTCTATTGCTGAAAATCGAAAATTAAGTTTTGAACAGGCGTTTGATATATGGGGGAAAATTTCTGAAGACTATGAAAAATTCCAAAGTTCTGTCAGTGGCGATCGTTTGTGCCGTGTTCAATATGAACATATCGTTAAAAATTATGAAGAAGGTATCAGTCAGATTATGAACTGGCTGGATATTGAATTTAGTCCTGCCGTTAGAGAACATGTCAGGTGTAAACAAGGACAAGATTTCCATAATCCTAAAAAACAGGACACTATTAATTTTGCTGAAAAATCTATGGGGAGATGGAAAGATCGAATAACTCAAGAAGAAAATAACTATGCGTTATCCCATGCAGTCGATTATATGATTAAATATAACTATTCAATCGATACTTTGACTCTTCCTGCAGAGTTAAATCCACCAGCTTTGGAGTTAGATTTGCGGGACAAGTTAGAGCCTGCTAAAGGATGGCTGGAAAATATCTTTCGAAAACACAGTACTAAGTAGGTCTAGTTTCAATTATCGTGGTTCCAATTCAGAGCCGGATACATTATTAGAACTAGGTGATATTAATAGTGATTTTGCTGTGGTTGTAGCACAGCCAAAGTCTTAGTTTGACTAATCTCCTGTAAAGTTAAATCCATAACAAAAAATGGCAAAAAAAATAGTTTGCGTAGTCGGCACCCGCCCTGAAGCCATCAAGATGGCGCCTGTTATTTTGGCTTTGAAAAAAGAGTCTTGGATCGAAGTGCGGGTGCTGGCTACCGCCCAACACCGACACATGCTGGATCAAGTGTTGGCCGCTTTCGCCGTCGAACCAGACGTTGACCTTGACATCATGCGCCCCAATCAGGCACTTACCACGCTCACCGCACGGCTGCTACTCGACCTTGATGATGTATTGCAGGCGGAAAAACCGGATGTCGTGTTAGCGCAGGGAGATACCACGACAGTTATGACGGTTGCTTTGGCCTGTTTCTATCATCGTATTTCATTCGGTCATGTCGAAGCTGGCTTGCGTACTGGCGATATAAACAATCCTTTCCCAGAGGAAATGAACCGCACGGTAGCCGGACGACTTTCGCGGTGGCATTTTGCACCGACGCAAAGTTCCCGTTATAACCTGTTGCGTGAAGGCGTATCGGGTGCTGATATTTATGTCACCGGCAACACAGTGATCGATGCGCTAATGACGGTAGCGAAGCGTGATCTCGATATTGGGATTGATCTGGATTCTTCAAAACGCTTGATTTTAGTTACGGCGCATCGCCGGGAAAATTTCGGCGAACCCTTTCGCCAAGTGTGCCGTGCCATCCGTGCTTTAGCTGATGCCTATCCGGATATCGAGATTCTTTACCCGGTTCATCCTAATCCAAATGTTACCGAGATGGCTCATGCCTTGTTGGCCGATCATCCGCGTATCCGGCTTTGCGCTCCACTGGATTATCTGCCGTTTGTAGCGGCAATGAAGCGGGCTTATTTGATTCTGAGCGACTCCGGCGGAGTGCAGGAAGAGGCACCTGCATTAGGAAAGCCAGTACTAGTTTTACGTCGGGAAACAGAGCGGCCAGAAGCAGTGACCGAAGGCGTGGTGAAATTAGTGGGACCTGATTACGACGCGATCATGATGGAATCGATGCGGTTACTGGATGACCCGGCCTACTACGCATCGATGGCGCGTGGAGTCTCTCCTTACGGCGATGGTCATGCCTCTGAACGAATTGTCGCTATTTTACAGAAAGATCTGACTGACTAGACCTTGCGTATTCTACTCATCGCTTACGAATTCCCGCCAATTCAAGCAGCGCAATCATTGCGCTGGTATTATCTTGGCAACGCGTTGGCTGGTTGTGGCGCTGAAATTGATGTTTTAACGGTACGGATTCATGATCTGTGGGGCGAGGACTGGCCTTTGCATCCTAATATATCAGTGCATCGCTGTTTTCCGGGACCGTTTGTAGGTGTTTCTGGCTGGTTGCGTCATCGGTTAACCCGGGCAGACACTGCCGAATTGTCGAGTGCTGAAAACCGTATAGGGATCGCTGAAAAGATATACCGGTTGTTACGGCGGGGATTGGATCAACTGCTGATTCCGGATGTGCGTACCGAGTGGTTTCCGTTTGCCTGGAGTCGGCTGCAAGCACTGGTTGCCCAGCGTTGTCCTGATTTGATCATCAGTTCCCATGAACCAGGCGTTGATTTGCTACTGGGATTGCGGGCCAAGCGTCGTTGGAATTTACCATGGATCGCTGATCTTGCCGACCCTGTGCTAGCACCTTATACTCCACGCTGGCGAAAAATGGTGGACAACGCTCTTGAACGCCGGGTTTGCCAGACCGCTGATTGTATTGTGGTGACGAACCAGGCCATGACTGAACTAATGCACCAGCGTCACGGGTTACCGCTGAAGCAGTGTGTTGTAATTCAGCAAGGTTTTCCTACCACTGAATTACCGTCAAGCGTGTTTTCGCTATCGATTAAAGCTTGCAATCATTGCTCAATGCTTGATCTGGTTTATACCGGCACTTTTTACAAGGACTTCCGTAATCCTGACCCATTATTCCAAGCCATTAAACAAGTACCTGGGGTGAGACTGGTTTACGCTGGTGATAGCAGTGGCTTTGAGAAAGAACTGGCCGCTTTGGGAGATCAGGCACTGGTGTTGGGCCGACGTAAACACCTGGAATGTCTAATCTTACAAAGTCAGGCTGCTTTACTGATTAGCATCGGTAATCGCCAGGCGCACCAGATACCGGGTAAGATATTTGAGTATTTCGGTGCCTGTCGACCGATTCTACATCTGTTCTATGATCCATGCGATCCGGTCAAACAACTCCTTGAAACGTTACGCCGTGGTCGGAGTATCCCTAATGAGCAGGAGGCTATTCAGGCTAATCTTCAAAGTCTGCGCGATTCTTTCCATGCAGATAAAATGGATGAAACTTTTGACTTATCACCTCAAATAGTGTCTAATTTTTCTTGGCAAGCTCAAGGAGATAAACTTTGGGCCGGTTGTAAACTAATAGTTACCCTATCTAGAGAGAAAGTTAATGACTAATACTGAAGAACAATTCTCGTTGGGACAATTAGAGTCGTCAATACAAGGTACTTTAGTACAGTATTGGCCCCATTTCCTTGCCTGTGTATTAATTTTTGTAGTTTTGTATTTTTCCGAATTTTCGGAATACAGAATAAGGGTTGATGAGGAAATGCAAGGATCATATACAGAGACAACCCGTCTTCTTGTTCCTTTGATTTCAGTGGGACGATGGGGAGCAGCTATCATTGAAACATTTTTAATTCGCTTACTGAATCCGTACTTTTCGATGGTCGTATTTGCTTCTTGTCTTGTAATTTCGTTCCTCATGTTCTGTAAAGCAGTTCGAATTCAACTAAGTCCATCGATCATCTTATCATTTTTTCTATTTGCCGGATTTCCCACATGGTATTATCTGATTGAGTTCAAAGGCGTACTATTTTTTAATAGTTTATCTATTTTATTTTCCTCAGTTGCCGGATATCTATTTGTTTCACGACAACGACTGGCGTCCTTATTTTTTGTCTTATTTCTCACTGCTGCTATATCAATCTATCAATCTGCTATCTTTGTGGCGTTAACTATTTCTGTCGCGGCAATCTTTGTTAGAAAGGATTGTGCTAATTCAACATATCCATGTCCAGCACTTTTCTACTCCTTATTAAAGCTAATCATCCTTAGCATTATATCCGTGTCTTTGTATCTAATAATCTGGAAGTTATTGCTGTCATGGTTCAATTTGAAACCGGCATATATAGACACCTATCTTAACCTAAATATTTTGACGCAAAATCCTCTAACATTAATCAGAAATACTCTAGGACAAGCCATATCTCTTTATTCAGGTGCAAACCCTGTATTCTATGGGTTATTTGAAGTTACGGGAATTTTGTTCCTCTTCGGATTTGTGTCACTGATTGTTCGTGAGTACCAATTAAATAAAAATGCAGTCAATAGAATTATATCTTTCTTTCCCATCATCATATTGGTACTGATTCCCTTTACATTAAACCTATTAAGCGGTGGTCAATTGCCTGAGCGCACCTTGTTTGCAGTTCCATTCGCATATTGGTTTATTGTTGCTATGACTCTGCAATCACCTTATTCATGTATCCGCTTAACAGGGAAAGCGTTAATGCTCATAGTTGCTCTTCAATATTTTCAACTCTCAAATTTCGCTTCATTTTCACACTATTATGTATCAATTCATGATCAACTTATTGCAAGCCAAATTTATCAGCGGGTTAGTCAAGAAATAGATCACTATGACCGCAATAAAGTTTATTCAATAGATTTTGTAGGTCCGCTCCATTTTCGAAATGTTGGAGGATATCTCCGCGGACATAACGCAGTTACGGGAAGTTCCATTTTCGAATGGGCTAATAATAGTGATCCTAGCCGTCCGATTGCTTTCTTGAGCTTATTTGATATGGGAAAATTCAAACCCATAAATAACGAGAAACGTGCGACCATTATTGCACAGATTGATCAGATGCCTTTATGGCCGGATAAGGGTTCTGTCAGGAATATCAATGGCATTATTATCGTTAAGTTTGGAGATTATCCAAAAAGCATCAGAAATGCAATTGACAGTATGAAACAGGAGTAAAAATTTGTAATTTCATTGTTCTATCCTTTTTCAATGGTTCGGACAGTTTTGACGGGTCTACAGCAAGAACTTGGCTTCTGTAGCCCCTATTAAATCCAACTTCGGAATGTGTCAATCATTTTGAGACACAGCGAGTCAACAATTAGTGTAGATCGTGAGAGTTGTTGGATATCGACGGCGGGGTCTCCTCAGGCTTAGATTTGGGGGGAGGGTTGATCCAAGCGGCCTCGGGTAGGGGTGGCGCAGAAGGTGGCTGAGCCCTTGAACCGTTCGGGATGGTTGGTGAAGGCGGCCTGTAGGACGTGGTTGCGTTTGACTAGGATGTCGGCGGCTTGGCCGGTATGGACACTGGCGGGGGTCAGCAGGGCGATTCCCGAATGGTAGTGTTCGTGGTTATATCGTCTTCCCAATAGTGATTCGGACATGGTCGCCGACCACTTTTAGCTTATTTGTTTAAAAACAACTGGTTATTGATTGGATGTGTCCGGCTCTGTATTGGGACCACGATACCAGTCGAAGAAGGCGCGGCAGTGCGCTTGGGCATCGGCCAAGGAACCGAACTGAGCCGGGAACTGGGGACGGTATTTGAGGGTTTTGAACTGGGCCTCGGAATAAGGGTTATCGTCGGACACATGAGGACGGGAATGAGTCTTGGTGACCCCCAGATCGACTAAAAGTTGTTCGACTCCCTTGGAGGTTAACCCCGAACCATTGGCTTTTCAAGGAGTTTCGCAGCCTTACCCAAAACGGCAAACTCTCTTCTGCCTGATCTGCTTAGGTTTTTGAAAAATAAAAACTGTCCGAACCATTGCTTTTTATAATGAATAAGAAAGTATTAAGCAATTTTTGAGATAATTTGTGTTATCGTCTTCCCAATAGTGATTCGGACATGGTCGCTGACCACTTTTAGCTTATTTGTTTAAAAACAACTGGTTATTGATTGGATGTGTCCGGCTCTATATTGGAACCACGATAATGATGGAAGTGAGGATAACACGTTGAATACTTTGTTGAAATTTCATGAGCAGGATAAAAGAATACGAATTATAGGAATCCGATTTGAGTTGTGGAATAGTGTACTGTAATGCTAAATTAATCTACCACTTTTCTGGAGTAAAAACTCATGACAACAATTGACGATTTCATTGATATTCCCTGAGTATCGGGAAGCGAGAAGATCACTTGCGGTCAAGATGGTTTAGATGAACTTTAAAACAAAAGACATTTGTGAATTATTAAGTTGGATAGTAATTAGACTGAACCAATCCCCAAAGCTAATGGTTTAATCATGATTAATTAATTATAGCCTAACAATGCGATGCAATATGCTGTTATCTCTGTCTTACCTGATGGCTTAGTTTACTAGCCTTTTATTAGGTGTATTTTGATCCCATGAATGCCCTTACCACGCACAGTATCTCCCTCGTCATCCCCGTGTACTGCGGAGAAAAAACACTCCCGGTTCTAATCGAAGAAATTACGCCATTGACACTGGGGCAGATGACGCCCGATGGAAACTGCTTCGTTATCTGTGAAGTCTTGCTCGTTCATGATTGCGGCCCTGACCGATCCGACAAGAGTATTGAAGATCTTATAGTCCAGTATCCGTTTGTACGGCCAGTGTGGCTGTCTAGGAACTACGGCCAGCACCCCGCGACTCTGGCGGGCATGGCCAGCGCAACCGGCGACTGGGTTGCAACGATTGATGAAGATGGGCAACAAAACCCAGCAGACATTGGCCGGATGTTGGATGTCGCTTTGGCTCGATCGTTACAACTTGTGTATGCCCAGCCAACGAATCCACCACCGCACGGCTGGTTGCGAAATATCCTAAGTCGAACTGCTAAGACTATTACCACCAGGCTACTCAGCAATAGCAAGGTTGGGCGGTTTAGCAGCTTCCGTTTAGTGGATGGTGAAATTGCAAGAACTTTAGCGGCTTACTGTGGTAGTGGTGTCTATCTCGACGTAGGACTTTTCTGGATCACCGGACGCATCGGGCACTGTCCAGTGCGGCTAAGAAACGAGATGGATCGGCCCTCCGGGTACTCATATATCAAATTGCTTTCCCACTTCTGGCGTCTGATCCTTACTACGGGTACGCGCCCACTCAGATTGATCACCCTAATGGGCGTTAGTTCGGTGGTCTTGGCTATTGTCATTGCCGGCTATGCGCTTTATGGAAAATTTCTTGGAGAGGTGCCTGTCCAAGGCTGGACGTCACTTTTAATTGTCGTAGCCTTTTTCTCAGGGTGTATTCTGACTGCGCTTGGCGTCATCGCTGAATATCTTGCGGTAACTATGGGTATCGTCATGGGTAAACCTTTGTATGTCGTGACTACTAAACCTACGCGGCCAGTGATTCACGAATGATCATTGCTTGGGTTGTGGGAAGCACAGGCCTTTTAGGCTCGGCGCTGTGTCGCGCGTTATGCGGCAAAGAAACCCAATTATTCTCGCCCACTGAGCGCTTTCTCTGGAGCAATGAGCCAGAACTCGCGTCTCAACTTACGGCAACTGTTAAAGCATTTGCTGCTTGCATCGATGCTACTGTTGGGCGATGGGAAATCTACTGGGCCGCAGGGCTAGGCACCATGAGCAGTGCGGAGGCTGACCTTGCGCTTGAAACACAAGCGCTGTCGTTATTGCTACGACTGGTAGACTCTGAGCCACGGCTTATGGCCATGCCCGGTGCCGTTGCTTTCACCAGTTCAGCCGGCGCGATTTATGCGGGGTCACCTGATTACGTTATTAACGAGAACAGTGATCCTGCACCGACTACTGCATATGCTTATGAGAAGCTCAGGCAGGAAGATTTGGTGCGGTCATTTGCACTCACAAATAAACAGATAGCTGTGTTGCTTGCTCGACTATCAACGCTCTACGGCCCTGGTCAATCGGTCGGAAAACAGCAGGGTCTTTTTGCACATATTGCCCGCTGTATACTCAGGAATCAGCCTATCCAGATTTACGTTCCATTTGACACAATTCGCGATTATATTGCTGCCGATGACGCGGCAACCATAATGGTTTCTACTTTGCGTGCAACAAGCGATAAACCAGGTGTTCTCACCAAGATCATTGCCTCAGAACAACCGACGACAATTGCTGAAATCATTTCAGTCTTTAAACGAATTGCCCGGCGCGCTCCGAGAATTATCACGAGTGCGAGTAGATTGAGCAGCATCTATTCCCGCCGAGTTCGATTTCAGTCCGTAGTAATTCCAGAATGCTCCCGAGTACCACAAACAAGCCTTCTGGTTGGTATTTCCCAAGTCATGGCCGCAGAACGTGCTGCATTCGTGCGGGGTCTTGGTGAAATTTTAAAGTGAGTCTTTCAAACCGCTATCTAATAATGATAAATCCACTGGTTTCCGTATGTATCCCCACTTATCAGGGTGCCGCTTTTTTACCGGCCACGATTGATTCAGTATTGAATCAATCATACTCAAATATTGAAATCTGGATTCTTGACGACAATTCGCCAGATGACACGCAGGCAGTCGTCGCCTGCTATACTGATTCGCGTATTCGATACCTGCGCAATGTAGAAAATCTTGGACCTGAGGGCAATTGGAATAAGTGTTTCGATTTTGCGCGGGGCAAGTACTTCAAACTTCTTCCACAAGATGATCTGCTTGAGCCTGATTGTCTTCAGGAGCAGGTATCGTTGCTCGAAGCGGATACTACACATGAAATCGCCTTAGTTTTCGGCTCGAGGAGAATCATCGATCCACAAGGTCGAACATTGATCACCCGTGGTCTTCCCCGAACGAAACCTGGCCGCATTGATGGATTAGCATTGATCAAACGCTGCGTCCGTTCTGGAACAAATCTGATCGGGGAGCCTGGAAATGTACTATTTCGCCGCGAGATCGTTGATAAAGTCGGTGCCTACGATGCAACCTATCCTTACCTTGTCGATCTCGACTACTGGTTTAGAATTCTCATATATGGCGATGCTTACTACACTGCAAAGTGTATGTCCTCATTTCGAGTTTCCCAAGGATCATGGAGCGTCGTAATAGGTAATAAGCAGTACCGAGATTTCAAAGGCTTTATTGAGAAGTTTTTTGCCGATGCAAGATTTCGGATATCGAGTGCTGATCGGTTACTGGGCTTTGCCAAAGCCCGTATGAATACTGTGGGCCGTACTCTCCTCTATTACTTCCTTTTTCTAGGAAAATAAAAATGAAACAAGATCATGAATATGGACGCACCTATGCGCAAAGGCAAATCGACCGACAACGAAATCCGTTACGCAAGTTGATCAAGTTCTTCTATATTTCACGCATTTTGCGCCATATTACCGGTCCAACGATTGATCTGGGATGCGGTGCTGGACAGATACTTGAACGCCTTCCTTCAGGCTCTCTCGGCATTGAGGTCAATCCATTTCTTGTTGAAGACCTTATCCAGCGTGGACTTCGAGTTTTTTCAGCACGGGAAAGTCAGGAAGGATTTGATTTAAGCGAAGTAACCCCACATGAATTCAATACTCTAGTGTTATCACACGTCCTTGAACATTTTGATAATGCGGATCAAGTTTTACATCGCCTTTTCCGTGATTGTGTTAGTTTAGGCATTTCGACTGTGATTATCGTAGTTCCTAGCGAGGCGGGCTTTCGCTCTGATTCTACGCATAAGACTTTCATCGACATAGATTATCTTCGCTCCAAGAGTATGATTGAGTGTGAGGGTTTCCGAATGTTTCATCACTCATTCTTTCCCGGAAATATGCGATTCATTGGAAAATTTTTTGTTTACCACGAACTGATGGTGGTATATCATTTTACGCAGGAGAGTGTCTCTATCGTAAACACGAAATATCCCAACTAATTAGATTATTTATCGCGTAGTTGCAGCGATATTAGGTAGTAGGCGGTGCGTCTGGTTAATACTGAGGAGTTTTGAATGAATTTTGAGTGTCTTTTCTGCCGTAGCACTGAAGGTTTAATCTTGTATGAATCATGCCAAGATTACTTTTTAGGCAAACCCTATATTGTCGATTATTATCGCTGCGCTGGTTGTGGCCTAGTTCAGCAATTTCCAATACCAAAAAATATAAATGAGTTTTATGATGCATACCCAATTCATATGAATAAATCAATTTTTCACCGCATCATGCAAAAAATTGTGATGGCACCCGTCTATTACCAAATTGAACAGCCAGTTACGGCTAAGGTTCTCCTTGATTATGGTTGTGGCAACGGTTGGTTTCTTGGGACGCTTGAGGGTCAAGGAATGGAACTTATTGGGTTTGAGCCGGACTCAACTCACTCGAGTCGAATAGAGACATTCAGTGCATTTCAGATATTCAGTAATCTCGATCTCTTAATTCAATCATACAAGGGAAAGGTAGATATTCTTACGATGCATTTCGTTATGGAGCATTTACCGAATCTTGCTGAAGCATTTAGCAACGTGACTCAGTTACTCAAACCAGGCGGGATTTTCTTTTTTACTATTCCTAATTTTGACTCACTTGAATCAAGGATTTTTGGAAAAAAATGGCATAATCTTGATCCTCCCCGCCACTTGAGTTTCCCTAACGAAAAAATAATTAGGATGTTGTCAGGTCAGTACGGATTTCGATGGCTTCGGCAAAAATCGCTCCCATTTCCGAATGGATTTGCGGGAAGTATTCCAGTCCTGCTGAGTGGTCATTTCAGATTTCCGATTTTCCTACTAATGTTACCTTTTGGAATTATTTTTTCAAGACTTTTTCCAAATGGAATTCATGGCTACTGGCTGGTTAAGGAGCTTTGAGTCAGACCGCATGGGGCGTTAGCAAATTCTCTAAGGAAATAATTATGGAAAGATCAGCAATGCTAATCGGCCAGTTGCGGAAATGCCAAGTGTTGCACTTCCTCATCATCGGTATCGTCAATACCTCCTTCAGCTACGGAATCTATGCGGGACTGCTATTTGTTGGCGTTAGTTATGCTCTTGCCAACCTTGTGGCCTTGGTGACAGGTATCCTGTTTAGTTTTAAGACGCAAGGGCGTTTGGTGTTCGGTAACCCAGATAACCGTCTGCTGGGGCGATTCATATTAAGTTGGGGATTAATTTATATTTGTACAATCATTTTTATTGGTCGGATAATAGCCTTGGGCCTTGATGCATACTCCGCGGGCGCACTGGCATTGCCTCTTAGTGTTTTACTTTCTTACCTAACCCAGAAGTATTTCGTTTTCCGAAAATCTGGCGTTGCCGCACATCCCACAGAGATTGATCGTGTTTAGTGACGTAGAGATAACCCCTAAACTAAATGACTCCCCGGCTAAAGCCAGTGGGTAGTGAGGCGAGAAACCTGCGCACAACAGCCATTGGCGAAACCGTGATGCCTGTAGTCAAGATTGTCCTCAGCGTCGACATCATCCGCCCACCGCTGGCCGGTATTGGTCACTACACCCTGCAACTGGCGCGAGGGTTGCGCGCTGATCCGGCTGTTACCGATCTCCGCTATTTTTCCACCTACCGCTGGCTGGCTGATCCCGAATCGGCGCTGGTTGCTGGTCCTTCCCTGCACCAGGCCCGGCGTTGGCTGCCCTGCAAGCCGCAAGTGGCCCTGCTTTACGGCGCGCTGCAATCGCGCTGGTTTCGCCGCCAGGTCGAGCGCTTTCCCGATCATCTGCTGCACGTTCCCAACTTTATTTTGCCGCCCTGCGCCAATCCGACCGTCGTCACCCTGCATGACCTCTCGCATCTGCATTACCCGCAGTTTCATCCCCGCGAGCGGATTGTTTATCTCGAGCGCTACCTGCCCCAAACCCTGCAACAAGCGACCCGGCTGATTGCGGTATCCGAGTTTGTGCGCCAGGAAATCATCACTCTGCTGGGGGTGGCTCCAGAACGGATCGTGACCGTTCACAACGGCGTGGACCCGGCGTTCCATCCTTACTCCAGCATCGAGCTGGCCCCGGTGCTGAGTCGGCACGGTCTGCAAGCCGGTAGTTATCTGCTGGCGGTCGCCACCCTGGAGCCGCGCAAGAACCTGGGCCGGCTGGCCGAGGCTTACGGCGGACTGCCGGCGACGCTGCGGCAGCGCTATCCGCTGGTTCTGGTCGGTGCGCGCGGCTGGCTGACCGAGGCTTTGGAACAGCAACTGGCCCCGCTGGAACGCTGCGGCCAACTGCGTCGGCTGGGCTACGTTCCCCAAGAGGAATTGCCCCGGCTGTACGCTGGCGCCCATGCCTTCGCTTATCCTTCACTCTATGAAGGCTTTGGACTGCCGGTGCTGGAGGCAATGAGTTGCGGCATTCCGGTGCTAACCGCTAACCGCGCTTCCCTGCCTGAAGTCGCTGGCGATGCCACACTCCTGGTGAATCCCGAAGACGTGGACGCCATCGCCGCCGGTCTGGAGCGATTGCTGACCGATCAGGAATGGCGGGCGGGCGCGGTTCAGCGGGGATTGCAGCAGGCGGGGCGGTTTTCGTGGACGCGGTGTATAAAGGAAACCATCGCAGTCTATCAACGAAATTCAGAGACGAAAATCAATGTACACTGAATCACGCTTACTCCTCCTTGAACAGATGCCTAAGCACTCAATCTGCGCCGAGATTGGCGTTTGGAAAGGGGATTTCAGTGATCTGATCATCCGGTACACGACCCCCGCCGAATTGCATCTGATCGACCCTTGGGTGTTTACAACGGCCTATGGACGACGGTGGTATGGCGGCAAAAAGGCCCAAAGCCAGGCTGACATGGACGCGATCCACGATGAGGTGCAGTTTCGGTTCCATGAAGCGCCAGCCGTGCGAATTCACCGGGAGCTATCGGCGGTGGCGGCTGACCGATTCCCTGACTGGTTCTTCGACTGGATCTATATCGATGGCAACCACTACTACGAATTTGTAAAGCAGGATCTCGAACGCTACTTACCAAAGATCAAGCCTGGCGGAATCATCGCTGGCGATGATTTTGAGTGGACGTGTGAGGAACTGGCCGGAATGTTACCCATCAAGACCGCCGTCGACGAGTTTGTCGCTAACCACGGACTGCCGCTGACGCTGATAGGGGAGTCGTAATACGTTATCCAATGCCCGCGGTGTGACGGTTAACGAGCCGCTGCCTCACCACAAAGATCGCACATGATTTCTCCCCGACTGGGTGAGTTGTTACTCGCCAAGGAACTGATTAACGCCGCCGATCTGGATAAGGCGCTCCTGCTGCAACAGCAAATCGGCGGACGGCTGGGCGCATTACTGATCCGGATCGGTGCGCTCTCCGAAGATGGCCTGCTGCCAGTGCTGGCCGAACAGTTGGAGATGCCGCTGCTCGATGCCGACGAACTGCTCACCCTCGGCAGCGCCTGGCTGGAACAGACCGGCGTCGAGCTGAACTGGTGGATCGATCAGGAAGTGCTGGCCTGGGAAACCGGCTCGGGCGCGATCCGTTGCGTGGCGCGCGATCCCCTCAATCCGGCTCTCAGCGAGGCCATTGAACGGATTTTTCCGGGGCGGGCGCTGGAATGGCGGCTGGCACGCAGTCACGATCTGGAGCGGGCGCTGGATCTATTGAGCCGCAGCAACGCCGCGTTACTGTCCGGCGACGCCACCGTCGCCCACCTGCGCGAACTGGCCGAAGAAGCGCCGGTGATCGAGTTCGTCAACAACCTGCTGTCGCAAGCCTTTGAAGCCCGCGCCTCGGATATCCACATCGAACCCGAAGAAACCGTCTGCATGGTGCGCTACCGCATCGATGGCATTCTCTACACCCGCTTTAACCTGCCCCGGGATCGCTTCAACGCCATCGCCTCCCGGATCAAGCTGATTTCCGGCATGGATATCGCCGAGCGCCGTTTGCCCCAGGATGGGCGACTGGGTGCCCGGGTGAGTGGCTCGGAAGTGGATATCCGGGTCTCGGCGCTACCCGGAGTGCATGGCGAATCCATCGTCATGCGGCTGTTGCCCAAGGAACGGCAGGATTACCGGCTGGACCGGCTCGGTCTGGAAGACGATCATCTGGAGTTGCTATCCCGGCTGATTCAGGAACCGCACGGCATTCTGCTGGTGACCGGCCCGACCGGTTCCGGCAAGTCGACCACGCTCTACGCCGCGCTGGAGGCGGTCAATGACCGCAAGCGCAAGGTCATCACCGTCGAGGATCCGGTGGAATATCAACTGGCCGGGATTACCCAGATTCAGGCCCACGCTGAAATCGGCTACACCTTCGCCCGGGCTTTGCGGGCGATCCTGCGTCAGGACCCCGACATCATCATGATCGGGGAAATCCGCGATCAGGAAACCGCCGAAATCGCAGTCCAGGCTTCGCTGACCGGTCATTTGGTGCTGTCAACCCTGCACACCAACGACGCCCTGAGCGCGTTCACCCGACTGATTGACATGGGCGTCGAGCCGTTCCTGGTCGCCACTCCAATCCGGGCGGTGATGGCGCAACGATTGGTGCGCCGGCTGTGTCCTGCCTGTGCCGCCCCGATGGCTGCGCCCGCCTTCAGCGCCGAGATTCAGCAGGCGCTGCCGCCCGCCTGGCGGGATGCCGCACCGCAATGGCGACAAGCGGTCGGCTGTCCGGCCTGCCAGGGCACCGGCTACCGTGGCCGGGTCGGGATTTATGAACTGGTAGAAGTCAGCCCGCCATTGCAAACCCTGATTTTGAAGGCCGCCCCTCTTGAGGAATTGCGGGAACTGACCCGCCAGCAGGGTTGGCGCACCTTGCGCGGCGATGGCTTTCTCAAAGCCTGGCAAGGTCGCACCAGCCTCGATGAAGTGTTGCGGGTCACCGCGCAATAACCGCTTGCCCGACATCAGCCCATAGCGATCCCCATGAAATACCAGTACAGCGCATTCAACGCCCAGAGCAAGTCGATTGAAGGGACCGTGCAGGCCGATCACGAGCGGGCCGCCATCCGCCAGTTGCAACGGCAGGGTCTGACCGTGGTCGAACTGCGCCAGGCGATCGCGCCAGTCCGGGCGGGCAGCCAGCGGCCGCCGGGTTCTCAGGAACTGCAAATGGCGCTGCACCAGTTGATCACCCTGCTGGAATCGGGCGTCACCCTCAACGAAGCGATCACCTCGCTGGCCGAAACCCAGCCGCATCCGTTCATGGCCCGCGCCTTTACCGGCATGGCGACCCAATTACAGCGCGGCGCAGGGTTCGCCGCTGCCCTGCGCCAGAGCGGCTTGCCGCTGCCGGGCTATTTTCAGCAACTGGCCGAGGCCGGCGAACTGACCGGCCATCTGGCCGAGGCGCTGCGCGGCGGGCTGAACCAGTATCAGTATGAACAAACCATCGCGGCGGAATTTCGCAACGCCCTGATCTATCCCACCATCCTGATCGTGTCCGGCATCGCGGCCGTGCTGCTGATCTTTATCCTGGTGGTGCCAAAATTCTCCTCCCTGCTGACCAAGACCAAGGCGACCGTGCCGCTGCTGTCCGAGTGGGTGCTGGGCCTGGGCATGTTCGTGAATCAGCATCTGGCTGGGTTCGCCCTGGTCGGGATCGCGCTGGCGCTGATCGTGGCGACCACGGCGGCCCGGCCGGCGGCCCAACAATGGGCGCTGGATGCCGCCAGTCGTGCCCCGTTGATCGGCAGTTGGCTACGCCAGGCCGAAATCGGGCGCTGGGCGGCGCTGCTGGGTACGCTGCTGACCAACCGGGTCGAGCTGATGCGGGCGCTGGAGTTGAGCGGACGGGGTACCCGCTTGAGCCAGTTCCGCTCCGGCTTGCAACAGGTTGGCGCGGCAGTGCGGCGCGGGGTGCATCTATCGCAGGCGCTGGCGGATCATGTCGCCTTCGACGCCACCAGTTGCAACCTGATTCGGGTTGGCGAGCGCAGCGGCGAATTGCCGCGGATGTTGCAATCCCTGGCCGTCCTGTACACCGAAAATGGCCGGCAACGAATGAAACGGTTTCTGTTGTTGCTGGAACCGGCGGCGATTTTATTGATCGGCGGCGTGATCGGCTTGATCATGACCGGCATCATTCTGGCCATCGTGACAGTCAATGACATCAAGATTTGAAGGCTACCGGATTTGAATGAACGTCATTACCAACGAGGATCAATGCTGATGGGTCAACAACGAAACCTGCGCGGCTTCACCCTGCTGGAAATGCTGGTGGTGCTGGTCATCATCGGCCTGCTGGCGGGACTGGTCGGGCCGCGTCTGTTTGGCAAGGTGGATGAATCCAAGGTGAAGACCACACAAACCCAGATCAAAATGCTGCGCGGCGCGCTGGAAGCGATGCGGCTGGACACCGGGCGTTTTCCGACCCCGCAGGAGGGCTTGGCCACTCTGTACTCCCCGCCCGGTGACGAAAAATTGAAAACCCGCTGGAAGGGGCCTTACCTGGACGAGCGGGTGCCGCTGGATGCGTGGGGCAACCCTTATCAATACGGCTTTCCCGGCCCCGAAGGCCAGCCGTTCGCGCTGTATTCGCTGGGGGCCGACGGGCAGCTCGGCGGCGAGGGTTACGATGCCGATCTTGGCTATCTGCCGCCGCGCTGATGATCGGGGGCGGGGATTTACCCTGCTGGAGCTGCTGATCGTGTTGGCGCTGTTTGGCCTACTGACGGCGCTGGTGGTTCCCCGTTTTGTCGCGCTCTATGACAGCCTCAACGCAGCCCATCAGCGCGACGAGGCGTTGCGCCAGATTGCCGGGTTGGGTTATCGGGCGTTCCAGAAGGGGCAGGAACTGGTGGTCGGGGTTCCAGCGGCGGGTGCCTCGTCGCAGTGGTCCCTGCCGGACGGCTGGTCGCTCCAGGCCAAGCCGCCGGTGCGCTATTACCGCAACGGGGCCTGCTCAGGCGGGGTGATCGAGGTGACTTCTCCGCAGGGGGTGGAACGGTTGGTCCTGGTTCCGCCATTGTGCCGACCGCAGGTCAACGCCCGTTGAACCGTCGCAACGCCGGCTTCTCGCTGCTGGAGGCGATCGTGGCGCTGGCGCTGGTGGCCAGCGTTGGCATGACCCTGCTGAGCTGGTTGAATAACAGTCTGTTGGGACTGCGCCGGGCGCAGGCGGTCAGCGACATTCAGGCGGCGCGGCGCAACGCGCTGGCTTATCTGGAAACCCTCAATCCGATGGTGACCCCACAAGGCGAAGCGGAACTGGGCGGCTGGCGACTGCGCTGGCAGGCGCGCGAAGTGGAGCCTACCCGGGATGGCGTCGATCATCCGATCGGCATCAGCCTGTATCTCATGGGGTTATACGATACCCGGGTTTGGCTCGAGCGCGGGCCGGATGCAACCGATGAATTTGTGCTGCGCCAGGTCGGCTACCGGCAAGTCCGCCAACCGTCGCTCGATTAGACGCCCTGACTATGGCTGCAAGCCCTCACCCCCAACCCCTCTCCCACCGGGAGAGGGGAGTTTTTAGGCTGTTTTTTACCACCGGTTTTACCCTGCTGGAAATGCTGGTGACCCTGGTGATTGTCAGTCTGCTGATGGCGTTGTTGATGCAAACCCTGCTGTATGCGCTGCAATTGCGCACCCGGATTCTGGAGCAGCAATGGCAACAACAGGCAGTGGTCTTGCAAGAGTACTGGTTTCGCAGCAGCAGCGCGGCGCTGGCCCCTGGCAAAAAAGATCAGCCCGAGGGGGTGTTCAGCGGCGATCGCGTCGGTTTCCGGGGCCTGAGTCTGGCGCCATTGCTGGGCGACCTGGGCATACCGATCCGGATCGAGTGGCGGCTGGAGACCGAGGCAAAGGACATCACCTTGCGTTACCGGCAGAGCGAGGATGCGCAGGGCTGGATCATCGCCCATTGGGTGGGAATCCAGGCTGGATTCCGTTACCGCGACGAAGCCGGGCAATGGAGCGAGCGCTGGCCACCGGCGGGGTTAGCGGTTTCCGCGACCGAACCCGGCCTTCCGCAACTCCCCACCGCCATCCGGCTGGACATCACCAGGACCGAAGCGCCGGTGCTGTGGTTATCCGCCATCACCGGTCGGCGGGATCCGAAAATGGATATCCAGGAATGGTTACGCTCCGCGAATCCCCTGTAACCTGCGCTTTGCACCGGCAACGTGGTTTTATCCTGGTCGCGACGCTGTGGTTACTAGCCCTGCTCACCGTCGCCGCATCCTATCTGGCCTACTGGACCACCGAGGCCATCGACAACGCCTGGCGGGAGCAGCAAGCCTGGCGAGCGGCCATCGACGCACATGGCACCCAGGCCGCGGTGCTGTATTTGCTTAGCACTCAGCGTTTTACTGTAGCGGGGCTGACGCTTGAATTACCACTGACTCCGGCCAACACTGAGGAGTTCGAGCAACCAGTCGGTAATGAGTTGACGCTGGATGACCGGCGTTATCGCGGCCTGGGCCAAACCGTATTCGCACTGCAAGACGAAGCCGGATTGGTGGGACTAACCTACCCTAATTCCACCCAACTGGAGCAATTGCTGGGCTTGCTGGGCATCCCTCTGGAGCAACGTAGTCCGTTGATCGCAAAGCTCCAGGATTACAGCGACACTGACGACCTGTACCGACTGAACGGCGCGGAAGCCCGGCAGTATCAGGAACGCGGCCAGTCCCCGCCGCCGAATCGCGAACTGCTGACCGCTTGGGAAGCTCGCGCCGTTCTCGATTGGTCGGGCTACGAGGCCTTGTGGCAGAGCCAGCGCCTGCCGCGCCTGACGACAGCGCGGGTAAGCAACTACCCCAATCCCAACACCGCGCCGTTGCTTAACTTGCAAACGCTCACCAACGTCGATGTTGAAGCGGCCCGCCGGATTGTGGCGGGCCGCCCTTACCTGAGTTATTACGCGCTTAATGTGGTGGTCGGGGCACCTCTGCCGATTGACGAACTGTCGTTCAGTCTCTTGCCCTCGGAATCCATCCGTCTGACCCTGAGCCATCCAGACTGGCCGGGGCGGCGGGAGATCCATATCGAATTGACGCCCCAAAACACCGCACAACCCTGGTTGATTGATTATGCCCTCGACCTTCCTGCCGACAATGATCCAACGACTTCGCCTCCCGCCCCAGTGGCAAGCCCTGTTTTCGCCGAGGCGCCTGCTGCGCCGCCAGCACGAACTCGATGACGCTGGCGGCGGCTATGGCGGGCGCGAGTGGGTACTGGCGCGCAGTCTGTGCCGGTTCCGTTGCTTTGACTTGGAGACGGTCCCGGCTCGCGACCGGGCGAGTGCGCTGCGCCTGAAAATCCGCCAGTGGACTCCTTTTCCGAGCAGCGGCGATTATGTGGTCTGGCGCGGTGAGCAGGCGCTGGTGTGGCTGTGGGATGCCGCCAGCCAGCAGGAAGCGATGACCCAAGCCGGCATCCGCAATGCGCGGATTTTACCGGAAACGGTGCTGCATCCGCTGCCGGCCACCGATGGGCCGCGCCTGATCCAAAGCCTGGATGGGGTTGAGGGACAACACTGGCAGGATGGACAACTGCTGGCCAGCCACTGGTGGCCGGAGTTGCCGACCGCGGCGACCTGGCGGCATTTTCAGCGCGGCAATGGTGGCATTGTGCTGGCTGAGCCGCCAGCGGCTGAGCCGGTCACCTTGCTGGCGCGGCCCTGGGGACGGCCATCACGGTTTGCCGGCTGGCTGGGACTGGACGCCCGCCAGCAGCAACTGGGCTTGATTGCCGCAGCGCTGGTGTGGTGGGTGCTGGTCTGCTGGCAGTTGGCCATCGGCTGGCAATGGCGACAGGCCAACGAAGCGCTGGCGGCGCAACTGGAGGTGGAGCAGATGAAGGTTGAGCCGGTGTTGAAACTGCGCGAGCAGGCGCTGGCCGAACGCGAGGCGGCGCTGACCCTGTTGCAGTTGCTGCAATATCCCCGGCAGTTGGAACTCTGGGCGCGGCTGGCGGAGAAGCTGCCGCGCGGTTCGCCGAAGCTGATCGAATGGCGTTATGCGGTCGATAAACTGGAAATTCTGGTCAACGATCCGGAGGCCGATCCGCGCGAATATGTCTCGGCTTTACAGACCGCGCCGGAGTTTAGCGACGTGAGCGCCGAGGCGGGCCGGGAGCCGGGGCAATTTCGGGTGCGGTTGCAACTGAAGGGCCGGGAAGCGGCGGTCAAGGCGAAGGAATAACCAATGGCGATAGCGACGGGTTGGTGGGATCCGGTGGTGGACGAGTGGCGGCGGAATCTGCGGCTGCGGCTGGGCGTGCTGGCGCTGGCGGTGATTTTGGCCGGTTACGCGCTGCTGACGCTGGCCGATCAGCTTAAGCCATTGCGCGCCGAGCATCAGCGGCTGCGCCAGCAGTTGGTCAATGTGCGAACTCTGGCGGAACAGCGGTTCTGGGAGGAGCGGCTCAATGCGGCCCGTGCGCTGCGGGTACAAGTGGAAGGCTGGTTGTGGCGAGCGGACAGCCGAGGACTGGCTAACGCCGATGTGCAGAACTGGCTCAACGCCCAACTGAAAACGGCACAGATCACGCCGACCCGGGTGCAGGTCGAACCGGCGCGGGAGCTGACCGATCATCCTGGTCTGTGGGAAGTGACGGCTCGACTGGACGCTCCGCTGGCGTTAGAAAATCTGCGCGAGTTGCTGCGGCTGATTGAGGGCGATGCCCGGCTGACCGTGATTGAGCGGCTCGAAGCGCTGCCCGGCGATCCGCCGCGGTTTTCGCTGGGGCTGAAAGCCTACTTTCAGGATTTGCCATGAACCGCCGCAGTAGATGGGCCGTCGGATTGTTTCTGGCCGGACCCGTGCTGGCCTTCTGGCTGGCACCGGAACCACCCCCGGCGGGCCGCACTGGGGCCGTCGCCGAAACGCCGTGGATGTTGCCATCGTTGCCATCGACGGGGGCGGTGCAGGCCGCTTATGAGCAGTTGCGGGCCCGGCGGGCGGCGGCGTTAGCCAAGAGCGGTGGCAGCGGCAATTCAGATCGCGCGGACGGAACCGATCCGCCGCTGGCGGAAGGCGACTGGCGGCTGCGGGGAGTGGTTCAGGCGGATGGTCAGCGCTACGCGGTGATTGAGACGGTGGCGGGCAAGACTCAGCGGTTCCGCGAAGGCGAGTTGTTGCCCAAGGGCGAAAAACTGGTGGCGGTACGGCGGGATTCCATCGAGATTCGGGATCGGGATGCGACGAAAACCCGGACGCTGTATCGGGTGAAGACTGAGCCGCCGGTTGAGAAGAAGCAGCCCTGAAAACACTGTAGCCCGGATGCAGGCCGTCAGGCCGTAATCCGGGGATTGCCGATTCGCTGCTGCCTTCCGCAATCGTCCCGGATTCCGCTTCGCTGCATCCGGGCTACGGGGCGACAGGATTCAAGCGACTTCCGTTTCCGCCTCCAGCTTCCGCGCCAGCGTGAAGCATTCTTCAGCTTCTTTGCCATAGCCGCCCAGCGCCTGCCATACCGTTCCTAACTGATGAAGAGTTTTGGCATCGCGCGGACGCAGTTCTAGCGCCTTGCGATAACTCTCGATGGCCTCATCCACCCGGCCCGCGCCGCGCAACGCATTGCCCAGGTTGTAGTGGCCTTCGGCGAAAAACGGCTCAAATTCCAGCACCCGTTTGTAGTGTTTCGCGGCTGAGGTGAACCGGCTTTGCGCCTCCAGCGCGGCGCCCATGTTGTTAAGCGCCTCAACATAATCGGGTTTCAGCGCCAGGGCGCGGCGGCAACTGGCCTCGGCCTGATCCGGTTTGCCCAGCATCAGGCGGGCAATCGCCAAATTGTTATGGAACTGCGGATGATCGCCAAAGCATTCCACCGCTCGTGCCAGATACTCCTCAGCCTTGGCGAAATCGCCGCGCTGGTAATAAATGCCACCCAGCCGGTTCCAGGCATCGGCATGTTCAGGCACCGCCTCGACCACGGCTTGATACACCTCTTCTGCTGCCTCCAGTTCCCCCACTCGCAGCCACTCATAGCCGCGTTGCAACGCCTGGGTCAGCGTCATCGGCATGCCCCTAATCATCAGTTTGATCGCGGGCGGGGCCAGGGTCGGGGCGGGGGCGCCTTGCGCAATGGCGGCGACCGCGGCGATGGCTTCGACCGCTTCCGAACCCATCGAATCGGAATCCTGCCCGGTCTCAGCCGCTTCAGGGGCAGGGAGGCGCTGCGTAACCGGCACTTGCAACGCCGCTTCGTCGGGCGGTGGAACGATGAGCGGGGTGCGCTGGGCAAAATCGAAGTCCGGGTCGGCGCACCATAGCTGCCACATCGCCCGGTAGGCATTTTCCAGGGTGCGGGTGAAACGCAGGGCGTCCATGATCGGCGCTACCGCCACTTGCGCCCGTAACCGCCGCCGCAAGTCCGCCAGCCCCGGTAAATCGTTGGCCAGCCGGACGGCGATGGCGATGTACTCCTCCGGGGTCTCCGCCACCAGATCACTCAATCCGGAGTTATTGAGCAGGCTGGCGCCGATTCGTCCCAGAAACCGGTCGCCGGCCAGCGCCACCACCGGCACTCCCATCCACAAGGTGTCGCAGGTGGTGGTAGCGCCGTTGTAGGGGAAGGGATCAAGCCCGATATCGACCTGGTGATACCACAACAAATGCTCGTGCTGGCCGGCGTCGGCACCGGAAAACAGCAGGCGATCGGCGGGAATGCCATGACTGGCGAACTGCTCGCGCACCTTGGCCTGGTGCTTGAGATTGGCGAAATCGCCGTTTTTGAGCAGCAGGCGGGAATTCGGGATCGCCTCCAGTAACTGCGCCCACAGGGCGATCACGTTCGGGGTGACCTTGGCGAAGTTGTTGAAGCAGCCGAAGGTGAGCGGGCGACCGTCCAGCGCTGGCAGTTCGCTGACCTCCGGGCTTTCCTGGGGAGGCTGGAAGGCCATGAACACCCCCGGCAACCGGCACAACGCCTCGCTGTGAATCGCCTCCATGCCCGGCGGATGGGTGTAGTGATCGACGATGCAGTAATCCATGCCGTTGAGGCCGGTGGTGCTGGGATAGCCCAGCCAGGTGGCCTGCACCGGGGCCGGTTTGCGGGCGAACACCAGCAGGCGGTTGTAGGCGGTGACGCCAGCCAGATCGACCAGGATGTCGATTTGATCCTCGCGGATCAGGTCTGCGACTTCGTCATCAGTCAGTTTGGCCACTTCCCGCCAGTGATCGGCAGCGTCCTTGAACCGGGCAGTGACGGCATCCTGCATCTCCAGGGTGCAGGAGGAATAACAGAAAATTTCAAAAGGGCCATGGTCATGGCGGGCCAGCACCGGCTCCAGGAAGAACGCCACCGAGTGCTTGCGAAAATCGCCGGAGACATAACCGATCCGCAGCCGACGTTCTGGATCCCGATCGTTAGGGTGGGGTCGCCATTGCGCTTTCAGTGGGGTTTCGAACCGTTCGGCAAACCGGCGATGTTCTTCGTACAGGTCTTGCGGAGTTTTGCCGGGCGCATAGTTCATCGAGAACAACATGCCGGCGTGGCCACCGGGATTATCGGGGATCAAGTTCAGCGCCCGTTGGTAGTATTCCAGTGCTTGCTCATGATCGCCGTGGCGCTGGTAGAACCCGGCCATCCCGGTCAACCCCCGGTTGTCGTTGGGGTTAAGTTCCAGCACCCGCTCAAAACAGGCCATGGCGTCGTCGTGGCGACGTTGCTTGAGTAGCAGGTCGCCCAATTGATAATGGGCATCGGCGTAGTCGGGGGCCAGGGCGATGGCCTGGCGATAGCGGGGTTCGGCTTCTTCGCCTTGGCCCCGATCCATCAGGGCGTTGCCCAGTTGGCAATGGGCCTCGGCAAGGGTCGGTTGCAAATTGAGCGCCTTGCAGAAGTTGGCGATGGCGTCCCAGGGCTGGCCGTTAGCAAACAGCACTTTGCCCAGACTGCAATAATCGTCGGCCGCGTCTGGACACACCTCCACCAGGCGCTGGAAGTGGGGAATGGCGTCGGCGTAGCGTTGCCGGGTGGCCAACAGAATCCCCAGATTTTTCAGGGCGTCGGCGTAGTCTGGGGTCAGCTCCAGCGCTCGCTTAAGGTTGGCTTCGGCTTCATCCAGTTTGCCCTGGGCTTGTTGCACCCCGGCCAGATTGTTGTAGTGCAGGGCGTTTTCTTCCAGCGCCAAACTGCGTTCCAGGTAATGTTCGACGTCGGTGAGTTCGCCGCGCTGATAATGCACCGCGCCGATCAGGTTGAGGGCGGCCAGATGGTCGGGCAGCAGCTCCAGCACCGCCCGACTGATCTCGGCAGCGGCGTCGAGTTGCCCAGCCTGATAGGCACGCTGGGCTTCGTCCAGCGCCCGGTCGGCCTGCAGGCGGCGACCGTCAGGGAGGGTCACGATGGCGGTGAAGCTGGCCGGACGGCTGGTGAGAACCGGGGCGGGACGGACTGCTGGGAGTTTGGCTGGTTTGCTGGGCGCTGACGCAACCACTGGTCTGGAAATGACCGGCGGCGGGTTGGCTTGGTTCCGATTTTTGGGCTTGCCTTTGTCTTTGCCCTTGCTCTTTTTTTGGCTCCCCTTTTTCTGACTATCGGGGTCAGGGGCGACGGGGGCGGGCAGGCCGTTGGTCAGCCATTCCGCTACGTCGGGCTGGGCAGCGTCCAACGTCAGGCTTTGCCGCCACTGGAACCGGGCTTCGTTCGGACAGCCCAGCCGCCACAGCGCTTGGCCGAGGGTGGCCAGTAACGCGGCTTTGAGCGTCGTTGTGGCAGGTTGCCCTTGCACGGCGGCCAAGGCGCGGTTGAGCCGTGATTCAGCGGCTTCGGGCTGCTGTTGGCGCAGCGCGATCCGGCCCAGACCGAGCAGGGCGTCCGGCTGGTTGGGAATCTGACTCAGAATGCCCCAGTAGAGGGTTTCGGCGTCGGTCAGCCGGCCGGAGTCCAGCGCGTGTTGACCGTGAGCCAGAGCTTGCTCCAGCGTCATCGTGGTGGTGGCGGTGTTCATGGTGAGGTCCGGTTCGGGGGTTGCAAATGATGGCGATTAGTCATTTAATCTTAATGGAAGTTGGGGTGGATTGCGTAGCGGCGTAACCCGGATGCAGGCCATCAGGCTGGACTCCGGGGCCGGTGGGGTGGGACGACAATCCCGGATTGCGCTCCGCTTCATCCGGGTTACGCATCTTTCCGTCATTCCCGCAGATGCGGGAATCCAATGAATTTTTGTTCAACTCAACAAACGAGAACACCGAAATGTCTATTGCCCCCCCCATCGTTTGGAACAAGTTGGCTTTTTTCAGGTTTGCTCACCTCTGTTGAGTTATCAGAGTAATGTTGCTTCCCAGACTGGGGAAGACGGAATCATCCAAAGAATTTTTCAGATTATTAAACCTCGGAATAATTATTGTGTAGAGTTTGGTGCTTGGGATGGAAAATATTTGTCAAATTGCTGGAATCTTATTGCCAACCATAGTTGGTCAGGGTGTTTTATTGAAGCAAATGCCGATAAGTTTAAGGATTTGATGGCGAATCATGGCGATAATAAGAAAGTTTCTTGCGTCAATAAGTTTGTTGATTTTGAAGGCGCAAACAGTCTTGACAATATTCTCACATCAGTCAACGCACCACAAAACTTCGATTTTTTATCAATCGATGTTGATGGCACTGACTATTTTATTTTCGAAAGTTTGAATGTCTATAAACCCAACGTAGTCGTTATTGAGTTTAATCCAACAATACCGAACGACGTTATCTTTGTACAGGCGAAAGATAGTTCAATAAATCAAGGATGCTCACTTTTAGCGCTCATTTTGCTTGGCAAGGAAAAAGGTTACGAACTCATTTGCTGCACGAACTGGAATGCTTTCTTTGTCAGAGCTGAACTCTATGCGGAATTCAAGATCGAAAATAATTCGATCATATATATGTACCGACCAAGTTTAGATGGTCGCATATTTCACGGATATGACTCTTATGTATATGTTGTCGGGATGCCATCCCTTTTTTGGTCTGGCATCCCGATTTCAAGTGATGATTTTCAGGTTGTACCTCAATCTCTTCGAAGATTTTGTGATTCTCAGGGCGGGAAAAGTTAAAATGTATGGTATTGGTTGGCATCTATGACCGGAGACCGTGATGAGAACTGATACCGAAATCCGTGCTGAAGGTTTTCACGTCCTCAACAATAAAAATCTGCCATACGGGGCCAACTCGACCAAAAGTTGACGAACCTGATTTTTAATTAATGATCTACCCACACAATAGTAGCGCTGCTTGAGGACGTCGAGCTACCACCTTGATTTTTAATTTTTTTAGGTTTTTCCGCAACCATATTGAGGCTAATTGCCACCCCTTTATAGATGTAGTTACTGGTATCATCAAATAATCCAAAGTGTTTCACTCTTCTCATATTGACATAGCCACAATAATGAAGATAGTTAGCAAGAATCTCCTCATTTAGGCCCACTTTATGGTGGTCATATTGGTCTATATGCGCTCCAAACATCATTTGCATGACCGAAAATCGCTCCGCAGCCGACAGTTCCTTTTTTTGGAGAAATAACTGAGCCAGAACATCCAGATCAGGGACGCTGATATAGATTTTCCCGCCAGGTCGCAAGACGCGGCACCATTCTTTCAGCGTGGACGGCAGTTCGCCGATAAAATCAAAGTGTTCAACCACATGGGATGCGTATATATCGGAGAATGTATTATCCGAGAACTGCGAAAGGTTGGCGGCATTACAGACATGATCCACATAAGGCGCTGGATTCGCATTGAGAACTTCCCATCCCGCCACCCGGACTTGCCCACCAATATGTAATCGTCTGGTCATTGAAAACTCCTCGTTGATTTTCGAGTTATCTCTATGTTCTGGTTCCCATACTGGAGCGTCATTGCCATTAAGTCAAGGGTGATTAATGCCAGACTCATAGCGCGCAGACTTGGTTTTCCGTCATTCCTGCGTATGTGGGAATCCAGTAAATCGCTGAAAAGTCTGGATACTCGCATTCGCGGGTATGACGGAAAGATATAGGTTTCCTGAATGTAGTGTTGGTCGCGTCTGGCTGAAAAATCCCCCGCCTCCTTTCCAGTCAGACACTATAGCAATCCGCTTGGAGTTGTGGATTTTCCCCTCCTTGGCTAAGGAGGGGTGGCGCGAAGCGCCGGGGTGGTTCGAAGCCGTGAAGTCGGGTGAGCATGGCCTACCTTCACCACTCCTCCGCCGCGCCGCGAAGGGTCACGGCCACGGGAAGCTGACCCATACCGGTAGACCAGTATAGAATGCCGGCCTTGGTCAAAGCTGCATTCTGGAAATCACCTTTTGAACAGTCTGTCCCTCTTGGCGCGGCCCGGCCGCCCCCGAAATCGCCGATGGCTGGTGCCAGCCGTGATCGGAGCCGTGATCCTCGCGCTGGCCGGGTGCGCCAGCGAGCCGCCAGTCACCATTCCCGAACCCCTCCGTGCGCCATTATCCACTGCCGATCAGGTTCCCGCACCGTCGCCTGACATCGCTCCCGCGCCGCCACCCCCGTCGGGGCCGCGCTTTTCCACCACCCCGAGTCTGCCGTCGACCGGAGCCAAGCCGGCGAACACGCCGATTGCGCCGCTGCAAGCGGGCGATGCCCGGCAGGTGACGGTCAATATTGAAGGATTGGCGGTGCCGGCTTTCATTAACGAGGTGTACGGCAATCTGCTGGGCGTGTCATTCCAGATGGATGCGGCGGTCCAGAAAAAAACCGACACGGTCAATTTGCGCCTGACCAGCCCGCAACCGGCGGCGAAAGTGCGGATCCTGGCCGATCAGACGCTGAAGGATTATGGCGTGACGGTCGAGCCGCGTGGCGAGGTGTTGCGTTTCACCACCGGGGAGGCTCAGCGGGGGCCGGATTCGCCGGTATTCGTGTTTGGCCCCCGGTTGCCGGCAGGATTGAACGAGGATACCCGGGTGGCGCTGTTTCTGCCGCTGGAGGTGGTCAACGTCAACCAGGTCGCTAGCTGGATGCGCCTCAGTTTTGCCGGGCAGAAGCTCGAGATCGGTGAGGATAGCTCGCGCAACGCGGTGGTGCTGACCGGGCCAGCCGGCATCGTGCGCCAGGCAGCGGAGGCCGCCCGGTTGCTGGATCAGCCGGCGCTGCGCGGGCGCTATAGCGTCAGCATCGAGCCGGCCGCCTGGACAGCCAGCCAGTTGGCCAAGCGGCTGGATGATGTGTTGCAAATCGAGGGCTACGCACTGGGCCGGCCCGGATCGGCCGCAGGGGCCATTGTCCTGTTGCCGCTGGACGAGGTGAACCTGCTGCTGGTCTTTGCCGCTGATCCGGCGCTGCTGGCCTATGTGCGGCGCTGGGTGGAGAAACTGGATCAACCGCGCCCGGAGGTCGTGCTGGAAAAGGAGCGGCAAAGCGATGGCTTTTTCTATTACCTGGCCCGCAATGTCGCGGCGGAAGAACTGGCCAAGACGGTCAGTCCGCTGCTGTCGGGGGTGATGCGGGTCAGTGCGCCGCCGCCCCGACTGACCGGACCGGCGGGCGCAACAGCATCGGCCATGCCGCCGCCAGTCACTGGCGACCTCAGCAGCAGTCTGGTGGTGGACAAGGGGCGCAACGCCGTGATCTTCAACGGCAGCGGCGCGCAGTGGCAGAAGTTGCGCCCGGTGCTGGAGGCCATGGATCAACCGGCCCGGCTGGTGCTGATCGAGGTGACGGTCGCCGAAATCACCTTGGGCAATACCCAGGAAACTGGGATTGACTGGATTTTCAAGAACGTCCAGATCGGTGACTGGACCGGAACCATTTCGAACACCCTGGATTTGGGCACTAAGGGGTTCAATACCTTACTGACTCAGCCCGACGGCAGCCGGATTCTGCTCAACGCGCTGGCCACTAACAGCCAGGTGAGTATCCTGTCCAATCCCAAGATCATGGTGCGCAACGGCGAGGAAGCGACGATTGATGTGGGTACCGAAGTGCCGATCCTGACCTCACAAGCCACGACCGCCGGAACCGGGCAGGCGGGCGATCCGGCGATTTTGCAGCAGATTCAATACCGTAAGACCGGGGTGTTGCTGAAGGTCAAACCGAACATTTACGCCGGGCGCCGGGTCGACCTGCAAGTGCAGCAGGAAGTCAGCGAGGCGCAGCGCAATACCACCAGCAGCATCAGTTCGCCGCAAATTCTCAATCGCAAGATCAACACCAGCCTGACCCTGAAAGACGGCGGTTCGGTGTTGTTGGGCGGGCTGGTATCGACCAATAGCAGCTTCGGCGATCGTGGCATTCCGCTGATTAAGGACATCCCGGTGCTGGGCCGGCTGTTCCGGGCCGACAGTTCCAGCACTAACCGCACTGAACTGATTATTTTGATCACGCCGTACATTCTCGGCGATGAGCGCGAGGCTCAGGCGATCACTGCGGTGTTTCGCCAGCGGCTGAGTTTTGGCGCACCGCCCGAACCGCCGGTCGTGAATCCCGCGGCTAACCCGTAGCCCGGATGGAGCGGAGCGCAATCCGGGATCGGTGCCATTCCACCCCGGATTCCGGCCTGGCGGCCTGCATCCGGGCTACGCGCTGGCTGAACAGCGCCGCGCCCGGGGTTCGCAAAAAGCGCCGCTGAAGGTGCCCACCACCATTCGCTTTGATGCCGATGTGCTGGTGGCCTTAAAAGCCACCGGCAAGGGTTGGCAAACCCGGGTCAATGCGGTGATACGCCAGTGGATTCAGGATCATTCGCATCCGGCTAACCCGTAGCCCGGATGGAGCGCAGCGCAATCCGGGATCAGCGCCGCTCCCGGCCCCGGATTCCGGTCTGGCGGCCTGCATCCGGGCTACTCGCTGGCAATTTTTCATAATTGTTAATACAATTTATTATGATCACTTGGGATGAGCCGAAACGGTTGGAAAACTTCCGCAAGCACGGGCTGGATTTCGCGGGATGCGAGGTGGTGTTCGATCATCCGGTGTTTACTCAAGAAGATGCCCGCGATAGCTATAGCGAACCGCGTATGAACCTGATCGGCTGGTTGCATATGGGCAATGGGTTCATCTCACCTATACCGAGCGTGGCGAAATGTTGCGCGTGATTTCACTGCGGGAAGGCGACCCCTCATGAAATCCGTCAATATCGAAAAGCCGTTTCCAAGCACTGATGCCGAGTGGGAGGCGTTGATTGCTGAGGCACCAGAGGCGTCGACCGATTCCGACGCCGGCTATGATCCAAACGATCCAGCAGCGGTTGAAGCCTTTTGGGCGAAGGCGGTCGTGGTGCGGGAGGGCGGGCCGGCGGCAGTCCGGGCGGCGCTGGCTGAACAGCGCCGCGCCCGGGGTTCGCAAAAAGCGCCGCTGAAGGTGCCCACCACCATTCGCTTTGATGCCGATGTGCTGGTGGCCTTAAAAGCCACCGGCAAGGGTTGGCAAACCCGAGTCAATGTGGTGATGCGCCAGTGGATTCAGGATCATTCGCATCCGGCTAATCCGTAGCCCGGATGGAGCGGCGCGCAACCCGGGATCGGTGCCATTCCACCCCGGATTCCAGCCGGACGGCCTGCATCCGAGCTACTCACTGCTGAAAAACAGCGTGCAGAGGTACACCATGACTGCCTTAACCCTAACCATTCCCGATTCCGCGCTGTCCGCCCTGCGGTACTCGCCCACCGAGTTTGTTCATGAAATCAAACTGGCCGCCGCCATCCACTGGTATCAGCACGGCGTGATCTCCCAAGAGCGGGCCGCTGAGCGGGCCGGGCTGAACCGGCGCGACTTTATCCCGTGCGTTGACCCGTGAAGGTGTGAATGTGTTCATCTTGGACGATGCCAGCCTCGCCCGGGAACTGGGATTGGATGATGGCGCGGAGACCGGTATGGCATGAAGTTCGCCCGCATCGATCAACTCAAGGCGCGGTTGGACGCTGACCGACCGTTGCCCGCAGCGACGCTCGCTAGCCTGCGCGAAGATCTCATTCTGCGCTGGACTTACCATTCCAATGCCATCGAGGGCAACACCCTGACCCTCAATGAAACCAAGGTCGTGTTGGAAGGCATCACCATTGGCGGCAAATCGCTGCGCGAACACTTCGAAGTCATCAACCATAGAGACGCCATTTTCTATGTCGAAGCGATCGGGCGCGGTCAGGAAACGCTTTCGGAGTGGCAGATCAAAAATCTCCATCAATTAGTCCTCAAAAATATCAACCATGAGCAGGCGGGTCGCTACCGCAGCGCGGATGTGAAAATCGCCGGAGCGCGGCATCATCCCCCGCCCCACTATCGGGTTGCAGAGCAGATGACCAAATTCCTGCGCTGGTATCACACTGCCGCCGGTACCCTGCATCCAGTCGCACGCGCCGCTGCAGTACATACCCGTTTTGTCCTCATCCATCCTTTCATCGATGGCAACGGACGGACAGCCCGATTGCTGCTCAATCTCGAACTGCTCAAATCCGGTTACTGGCCGGTCGTGCTGCCCGTTGAAGCGCGGCTGCGCTATTATGAGGCACTCGATGCCGCTTGGGACAACGAGCAACCCGGCGACCTGACCCCGATCACCGATTTAATCGCCGAATATATCGAACAGGGACTGGGCGAACTGGTCGCCTTTCTGAACGGCGTCAGGGTACTGGTTCAGTATGATTCTGTATAATCTATTGAAAAATCAATAGATTACATGATTTATCTGCGCATTTCACTCGCTATAAAATGGGACGACCTCCACATGGCCCGCATAACGGCTGGACTCATTGGCAAATGAACATGCACACCATTTATCTATAATTATTTGATAAATAATAGTATTTATGCACAATCATACTGAACCAGTCCCCGTGTCCACACTTGCCGGGCCGCGATCACGAGATCGGAACTCGGTCGTGCTGTGAGATACGATACAACAGAGGTTTCCAGATAAACGATGGGATTCATCAATGGGTTGCCTTAGTGAAGTAGGTGGGCCGCGCCCACCTTACTCGACTGTAGCCCAGCCCGTAGCCCGGATGGAGCGCAGCGCAATCCGGGATCGGCACCGCTCCCGGCCCCGGATTTCGGCCTGGCGGCCTGCATCCGGGCTACTCGTTATTATTTCCCGTCATTCCCGCGAATGCGGGAATCCAGCAGGTAGCAGGTAGGGCGGGTTAGAGCGTCAGCTCGTAACCCGCCTTTGGGAAACTCCCATGGCATCGGCGGGTTACGCTGCGCTAACCCGCCCTTCCTGTGGTGAAGAGAGTAGCGCTTTTAGCCGCTGCTGCTCCTTGACCAAACGCACCAGCTTATATACGCTAGGGGTCAGCGGCTGTACAATTCCGCATTCTGCAACAGATTGTGGTTTTTTTGCACCGGGTTTGACGTACAGGGCCGGGGTTTGACGCATTGCAAATGCGGACAGCCTTGCTACCCTTCTTAAGGTCATTTCATCCTGTAGGAGTATCGAACAATGCGTTTTGACAAGAAGCAACTGACTTTGGCGGTAGCAAGCGTTCTCACGGCAGGCGTGGCCGGCGCGAGTGTGAGTTTGGATACCGGCGCGAACGCCCCCCTGAACTACGCCAACGAAATCACGACTACGGCTCTGACGCTCCCCGCAGTTGGTACGTCGAATGTTGACACCAGCTTGGGCGTGGCTTTTTCGGGGGTCGGCACTGCCTTTACCCGCATCGACTTGGGCAATGGTGCCAAGTTCAGCCAAGTACCCGTGATGCAGGTCGTTGAGAATTGCACGCTTGCTCTGACATATTCAAGCGCAGGTGCAGCCACATTCACATGGACCGCGTCGGTAGGTGCAGGTGCTAATACCACTACTGTTAATTTCACTGCGGCTGTGACTGCTGGAGGCACTATTACTGCCACAGGCAGCTATTCAGTGGCTCTTTCTGCCTCGGCAGGCACAGCGGGTGTGGGCGCTACTTTCGCGCTGTTCGCATTGCCGCTGGACACTGCCAGTGTTTCCGTCACTAATTCCGTCGCTGGGCAAACTGCAAGTCAAACCTGCGCCTTTGCTTCAAATGCCTCAGTGACCTTTGCGCCGGGTAACGCGCTGACTGCGTCGGGCGTCCTCGTCGTCCCCAGCAAAGCGGCTCCGGTGACGCTGACGTATGGCCTGTACCTCAATGGCGCCGCTGCCCAGAACGCGGCTGGCGCGGTCAAGCAGGTTGGCGTCAATTACCTGAATTTTGTCCCTCTTGCGGGGCTGCAGGTCAGCACCAACTTGGTGACCGCTGACGCGGCGGCGACTCCCGCATTCGGCAAGTTCGCTAACAGCGCCAGTACCGCCATCATCGGTACGTTCGTTATCGGTCCTCCGGTCGCGGGGGCTGTTTATGGGGCGGCCGGCACCGCTATCTTGCCGGGTGATGTGGTGACCAGCATCAGCTCACCGCAGTTGGTGTTCTCGGGTGATTTCACGGCGCGCGGAAGCGTGAGAATCGCGGGTTGCGCTGGTGCTTCGGTGGGTACGGTCGGCGATACCTCCGCCCAGAATAGCTTTGTGACGGGCGGGACGCTGTGCTACATCGTCAATGGCACCACCCCGATTGCCAATTCAACCTACACCGTGGCCTTCAATCCAACGTCAGCGACCGGTTACACGGTAGCCACGCAATCCACTATCCTCGGCGAAGTCCGGCGCAACGGTATCGTGCTGGTCGCTCCGCTGGTGCAGGTTCCGACCGCAGCCGTGGCGACCCGGCTGGTGCTGAACAACACCGGCAGCACCGCTCAGACTGCCACCATCACCGCGCTGGCGGCGGATGGATCGACGGTGACATTGGCTGCTGGTTTGTCGAGCGTTGCGTTGCCAGCGGGCAAGACCACGGTTGTGGATTTGATCGACTCGGCGGGTGCGCCCTTGTTCACGGTGACGGGTACCCAGAAGCGCACCGGTCTGCGGGTAGTCATCCCTGCGCCGGCTGCCTCGGTTCAGGGCTACTACATGTTCCTCAACGGGAACAACGGGACGATCAGCAACTTCACGCTGGTTAATGGAACCTGATCACTGAACGGTTAGACTGAAGTAAAGAGGGGGGCTTCGGCTCCCCTTTTTTGTGGGCGGGTTTCCGTCATTCCCGCGAATGCGGGAATCCAGCGACCCGCGGTTTCCCCCCTTTAGCAAAGGGGGGTAGGGGGGATTTGAAGGTCATGGAGTGATGCTAGCCGATTGAAATCCCCCCCGCCCCCCTTTTTCAAAGGGGGGAGACCAGATGAAGGCCGTCAGGCCGCAATCCGGGATCGGCCTCCCGCGGGACCTACGAGTTCATCAAGAGCAGGAACGATGCTCAATACCTACAGACAACACGCCATTAAGCGAATGTTTGAGCGTGGAATGACTGAAATTGATGTAGATTCTGCGCTATCCAATGGACGAGTGATCGAAAATTACCCAAATGACTATCCGTTACCGAGTTGTTTGTGGCTTGGTTATAGCGATCATCGACCTATCCATATTGTGTTTGCCGATCATCATCAACGCGGTGAACGAATTATTATCACTGTTTATGAACCGAACCCTTCGCAATGGTCAACTGATTTCAGCAAGAGGATCATGTTATGAAGTGCGTCATTTGCAAATATGGCGAAACGCAGCCAGGAACCGCCAATATTACCTTAGAGCGGGGAGGCGCTATGATGATGATTCGGGATGTACCTGGAGAAATCTGTGATACCTGCGGTGAGACTTACCACAGTGAAGAAGTCACCTCGATTTTATTGAAGGAAGCAGAACAAGCCTATCGATCTGGAATTGATATCGAAGTTCGGCATTATCGAAAAGCGGCTTGATTCACCGTTTACCAATCGGCGATTGGCCCCGGATTCCGCTCCGCTCCATCCGGGCTACGGGCTATGCTTGCCGTCATTCCCGCGAATGCGGGAATCCAGTGACCCGCGGTTTCCCCCCTTTAGCAAAGGGGGGTAGGGGGGATTTGAAGGTCATGGAGTGATGCTAGCCGATCGAAATCCCCCCCGCCTCCCTTTTTCAAAGGGGGGAGACCAGATGAAGGCCGTCAGGCCGCAATCCGGGAGCGGCCTCCCGGCGATTGGCCCCGGATTGCGCTGCGCTGCATCCGGGCTACGGGCTACGCTTGCCGTCATTCCCGCGAATGCGGGAATCCAGCGACCCACTGCAATACTGGATACCCGCTTTCGCGGGTATGACGACCATAAATACGAAAACCTACCGAGAATGGGTATTAGACCGTCTCTAAGCTAAGCCATCGGCATGAATTTAACTGGAGGGAAAAATGAATTTCACCATCGAACAGGAACAAGAGTCTGACGGGCGTTGGCTGGCGGAAGTCTTGCAATTGCCGGGAGTCCTTGCTTACGGCGCGACTTCGCTGGAAGCCGTGGCCAAGGCTGAGATTCTTGCCCTTCGCGTCATTGCTGAACGGCTTGAACACCGCGAAAGCCGTCCCTTTCCCATTAACATTTCTATCCCCATTGCGGCATGAACCCATGGCCGTCAGTAAAAGCCAAGCACCTGCTCGCCGCGCTGCTACGGATCGGCTGGCAAGTGAAACGACAATCCGGCTCCCATAAAACTCTCGCCCGGAGTGGCTAGCCTGATTTTGTTTTCGCCTTCCACGATAACGATGAAATCGGCCCCAAAATGCTGGCCCGCGTGGCAAAGCATACGGGGCTGTCTCCGAGCGATCTGTAATACCCATTTTCGGTAGGTTTTCGTATTCACGGTTCTCGCTTGCCGTCATACCCACGAATGCGGGAATCCACTTTTTTTTCCGTCATTCCCGCGAATGCGGGAATCCAGCGAACCGCTGCAAGACTGGATACCCGCTTTCGCGGGTATGACGAAAAAGCCAGTAGCCCGGATGAAGGCCGTCAGGCCGCAATCCGGGAGCGGCCTCCCGGCGATCAGCAGTTCCCGGTCTCTTGATTTGTGATTGATTTATAAGAAGTTTTTTATATATAACCAGAGTTGCATTGAGAAAAATAGCATTACAATTCAATAATCTGCAAAAAGAGACCGGGAATTGCTGCCCGGCGATTGGCCCCGGATTCCGCTGTGCTGCATCCGGGCTACGGGCGGGTTAAAATTGGCTGAGCAACTCGAGGAAATGAAGCAATGGCTGATCCCGATCGAGTCCTGGATGATTACGATTCACCGTGGAAGGAGGCGCTGGAGCAATATTTCCCGGCATTTTGCGCGTTCTACTTTCTGCTGGCCTATGCCGGGATTGCCTGGGAGCGCGGCTATGAGTGGCTGGACAAGGAATTACAGCAGGTGGTGCGGGATGCCGAGGTCGGACGGCGCTACGCCGACAAGCTGATCAAGGTGTGGCGGCGGGATGGCGTGGAAACCTGGATGCTGGTTCATGTCGAGGTGCAGGGCCAGTATGAAGCGGGGTTCGCCGAACGGATGTTTCAGTACTACAGCCGGTTGTCGGACCGCTATCGGCGACCGGTCGCCAGTCTGGTGGTATTGACCGATCAACGGCCGAACTGGCGACCGAGCCGCTATCGGCAGGCGTTGTGGGGCTGCGAGCTACGGTTGCGCTATCCGGTGGTCAAACTGCTGGACTATCGAGGGCGGGATGCCGAACTGGAAGCGCACCCCAATCCATTTGCGCTGGTGACTTTGGCGCATTTGAAGGCGCAGGACACCGCCCACGACCCGACCACCCGCTATCAGTGGAAGCGGCGACTGGTGCAAGGGCTGTACGAACGGGGCTGGGAACGGCAGGACGTGCTGGAACTGTTCCGGTTTCTGGATTGGATGCTGCGCTTGCCGGACGCGGATGAAGATCGATTATGGGTGGAACTCCAACAGTTTGAGGAGCAACGCGTGATGCAATACGTGACCAGCGTGGAACGGATCGGGATCAAAAAGGGCTTGCAACAGGGTTTGCAACAGGGCGAGGGCCGGATATTGCGGCGATTGCTGGCCCGCAAGTTTGGGTCAATCCCGGACTGGGTGGAAACGCGACTGGCGGCGGCAACCCCGGACCAGTTGGAGAATTGGAGCGAGCGGGTGCTGGATGCCGCGACGCTAGGGGCGGTATTTGCCGATGCTTAGCCTGTCGCCCGGATGAAGGCCGTCAGGCCGCAATCCGGGATCGGCATCCCGGCGATTGGCCCCGGATTCCGCTCCGCTGCATCCGGGCTACGGGCTTCTCAGTCACGGTGAAATGGACACGATGCGCAATAACTTGATTTCCATGGTCGTAGACGGCTTGCCGGAACACTATTACAAAGCCGAACTGCTGTTATTCACGCTCGATCGCCTGGCTCAGGTTCCGGCGGCGAACATTCTGGTGCAATGCGTGGATCGAGTCGATCCGGCCTTTATCCGCTTCGTCCAGGATCGCGGCCATCGCTGCCGCACCATCGCGCCTTATCTGGACGGCGCGTATTGCAACAAACTCCAGCAGTTGGAAGGCTTGGAACCCGAACTTCAAGGCATTGCCGGCCTCTTCCTGCTCGACATCGACATGGTGGTGCTGGACCGGCTGGAGTTGCCGGTGCCGGAGACGGTTTGCGGCAAAGTGGTCGATGCGCCTAATCCGCCGCTCCCGATTCTACAACGCATCTTTGCCGCCGCCGGCATCCCGCGACCGGCTGACCTGCCCTGTGACTGGGGGATGGGGCCAACCGTCGCCACCAACTGGAACGGCGGCTTTCTCTATGTGCCAACGCAATGGCTCAACGAAGTCTCAACCCGCTGGCGGCATTGGGGAAGCTGGCTGTTCAAACACCCGGAACTGTTCGACGATCCCGGGCAGCGCGTCCACACCGATCAGGTCGCACTGGCGCTGGCGCTGGCCGCCGGCTCGATACCATTCGCGCCGCTGCCCGCCAACCTGAATTTTCCCACCCATACCCAGCAGCTCCCCAGCACGTTCGATTCCCACCAACCGCTGCGGGTGCTGCACTACCACGCGGGACTGGACGCCTTCGGCTTACTCCAACCCACGCTCAAGGGCTGCGCCGCGCTCGATACCGCGATTGAACAGGTCAATGGGCTGATCGCCGAGCAGCGGATCTTCCGGTTTTTCGATGGCTACAAGCGCGACCAGGCCAGAAAAGCGCGGCAACCGGGCGCGGGCGTCGCCACCACGGGCGAGCAGTTGCAAACCCTGTTGCAGCAAGTCGGCCTGCTAAACGGCCAGCGTCGCCGCCTGATTCTGCACACCGGCACCCCGAAAACCGGCACCTCCTCGCTGCAATACAGCTTCGATCAGCACCGCGAAGTCTTGCGCCGGCAGGGGATTTTGTACCCCCGCAGCGACGGCAGCACCAAGATGCCCAAACACCAGTGGCTGGCCAACTGCCTGGTGGCCGCCGACGAAGCGCAATTCTGTCAGCACCTTCGGGCCGGTCTGGCCGAAATGGACGCTGCAACCCATACCGTGTTCTATTCAACCGAAGGGCTGTTCAACCACTGGTGGGATTTTCCGCCTGCCGCCAAAGCCTTGTTGGCGACGCTCACGCAAGGTTTCGCGGTAGAAATCTGGGTATGGTTCCGAGAACCGGAATCGTTTATCAGTAGTTGCTACCGGCAATTTCTTTCCAACCCGCGCCTGGAGCGGATCGCGGTTTACGGTCGGGATTTAGCGGTTGCCGACATGCTCGACGACCCGTGGTTTGTCCGCCATCTCGACTACCTCGGATTCGTCCGGGAAGCGCAAAGTCTAATGGGCGAAGCGGCGGTGCAAGTCATCCGCTATACCGGCGACACCGTGGCAACGGCAGTGAAGCGTCTGGGCGTTTCTGACTGGCCCGGCCATGAAACCCGACAAAATCCGGGCATTGGCGCGGTCGGCGTGGATTTGATGCGACGGATCAACCGGCATCCGCTCACCGCACCGGACAAAGAGCAAGCGATGCGGCTGATTAAAGAACTGGACCGCCTGCTGAGCAGTCACCAAACCCCGTTTGAACTCTCCGAGTCCGATCGGCGTCGGGTGCAGCGCATGACCGCCTTGGGCGGGGCGGTATTAGCCGCCGAATTTGGACTGAACTGGTCATCCGTTGCATCAACCATGATATTTCATTCCACGGTTGACTTCCTGCTTCAATGAGGCCGGTTTCACCAGGGTTGTTAAATCCTAGCCAGCGCCTTCCTCTCCACAGGCGTTACTTCCCGCCCAACTGGCGATAGGTTCCTGAGAACGAGTAAAACTATACATTTAACGACTAGGAAGTCAACAATTTCTATCAGAGCTAATGGCCTATGAACTGAGTTTAATGACGTATGAAATGCACTGTTGTAGCCTATTATGAAATAAAAATTTCAATAGCTGAAAACCCCGTAGCCCGGATGCAGCGAAGCGGAATCCGGGATCAGCGCTGCTTCCGGCCCCGGATTCCGGCCTGACGGCCTCCATCCGGGCTACGGGTTATGGAGCTACAGCGCCTTGCCCGCCCAATACTCCGGATTCAAATTATCGGGCCGGGCCGCCGCCAGCACCGCTGCCGCACTGGGCTTCGCCTGCAACCCGTGTCTCATCCGCATCAACTGCCGACGCCGTTCCATTTCGGGGCGCTGGAACCCGGTGGCGCACAGTCCCTCCAGATTTTGTAAATTACCCTGACCGGCCTGATAACTGGACATCAGAATCAGCGCTTCATAGTGATCGATCAGCATGGCAGTCAACCAGGGTTTGAATTCCTTACCCGGTTCGATGTCCTCAAAGGCGGCGCTGGCCGGGAGAAACGGCTCCTCAAGCGAGGAATAACCGGGCTGGGTCGCCAACTGGTAGGCCCGGCCAATCAAATCCAGCGCCTGCCGCCGTTCTCCCAATTCCTGAGCGATGCGCGCCGCAGTGCTGACCCGAAACGGCGTTGGGGCCTGTTTACACACCGCCAGCACCCGTTTATAGGCCGCCTTCAGCGCAGCATGGCGCACGGTGGCCGAATGCGCGGGATCATGGGCGACGCCATAGAGCGCCAGCGCCGTCTCATACTCGGCGCGGCCCAAACCGGCGGCCCGCTCGGCATCCGTCAGCCACGCTGAACGAAAAGCGCGGGCAAATGGCCGCTGGGTCAACTCCTCCCGCCACCATGCCCCCGGCGTCATGGCCGGCAATTCCGGATCATTACCCTCGCTCAACACCCCGCCCGCCACCAACGCCACCGCCCGATCCGCTTTGCAGCAGAACAGATTGAGCAGATAGGGATAGTCCCGACCGGCTTGGAACGGCTCCAGCAAATCCAGCCCCGGCACCAAGCGATAGCTGGCATAACCGATCCCGGCAAAACAATCGATTAAACGATCGTTCATCTTGTCGGTGAAGGCTTCATACATGATCAGCGGGCTTTCGTGGTTCAGGAAGGTCATCCCGCCGGTCACGATCCGTTCCTCAGCACCCTCAGCATCCATCTTGATGAAATCAATTCCGGCGCAACCCTGCTTAGTGACCAGCCGATCCAGGGTATTCAGCGACACTTCCTCGACCGTGTCCGCCGTCTCGCCTTCGCCTAGCAAAGCGTTCTGTTCCGGGTCGCGCTCCAAGCGCAGGCGGGCCGTCCCCACCTGATCCGACAAGGCCGCCTGAATCAGGGTAACTTGGGCAAAGTCATTCAGCGCCAGGCTTTCCCGCAAATGCGCCGCGGTATTGCTGCACGGCTCCACCGCCCACACCCGGCCTGCCGCGCCCACCGCCCGAGCCATCGCTGTGGTGTACAGCCCATAGTTGGCGCCGATGTCGATCACCCGCATCCCGGGCCGCAGATAACCCCGCAAAAACTTGATTTCATCCTCAAACCAATCCTCCTGTTCCCGCAACACATACGGCGTCATGTACTGCACGGAGTCGGGCACCGACATCAAGACATCGCCCTTTACACGGATCACAGCGCTCTCATTCACTACGGTATCTCCTCGATATATGGCTTGATCATTATAATGGCTTAAACATAGCCCGCTGACCCCCTCTCCCCCATGAATGGAGGAGAGGGGACTGGACGGTTGCGCCGCTCCAACCTCCGGCCTGACGGCCTGCATCCGGGCTATAGCGATCCGGTTCAAGTTGTGGAAAAGCACCGTAGCCCGGATGCAGCGCAGCGCAATCCGGGGATCGCACGGCCCCCGCCAACGCCCCGGATTCCGGCCTGACGGCCTTCATCCGGGCTACAGCGTCTAGCACGAGTCACTCGCCAAAATCGCCTTCTTCCGCCGTACTGGCCCAATCCGGTGATAAAATCCCGGTCTCGATGTACCGATGAATCGACGACGACGGCCAAGCCGCTGGCCGGTCAGGCACCGTAGCCCGGATGTAGCGTAGC
>CAIRMO010000013.1 GCA_903879705.1 uncultured Candidatus Competibacteraceae bacterium
ATGGGGGCAAACTTGAAAAAATCAATGCCGATCCTTAACAAGGAATTTGATTTTAACTATATGAAAAACAAGATTGTTTTTCATAGCTTCCTGGTAGTAAATTGAAAATAATAAAGAAAATTATTTGGGAACAACTCTATTGGTCTGGCAAAAATAACTGGACATGAGATCACACCGAACCAAGCACTTTGTGCGCTTATTCCTCCATTCTTGTGTGATATAAATTATTTGTACCAGCATCTGGATTACATACGAACTGACTGGCTTCGATACTCTGGACAAACCACACAGGCAAATATCAAAAGTGGCACAGTACGCGCTCGTGAGATTCCACTACCCGCGATAGACGAGCAAAAAAAGATCGTTCAAATCCTCGACACCACCATCCGCCAGACCGAGGCAATCATTGCCAAGCTGCAACAAATCAAGCAGGGACTGTTGCATGACCTGCTGACCCGTGGTATCGACGCTAACGGCCAATTGCGCCCGCCCGTTGAACATACCCTGCATCTCTATAAGGAATCGCCGTTGGGATGGATTCCAAGGGAGTGGGAGGTTGTTACGTTGGGAGAGATTGCAAAGCGGTCGAACGGATTATTGCAGATAGGTCCATTTGGTTCTCAGCTTCACGCTCGTGATTATATCACCGAGGGTGTACCCGTGATCATGCCTCAAGATAGGGTTGAGGGTTTGCTATCAGAAGCACAAATTGCTCGAATCTCTGAGTGCAAGGCCAATTCATTGAGCCGACATCGTGTAAAAGAAAATGATGTTGTCTTCTCTCGTCGGGGTGATCTTTCGCATTTCGTAGCCATCCCTACCGAAAAAATGGATGGCTCTGTGGCACAGGTTGCCTATTAGCTCGCTTTTCGCCGAAAGAAATCAATGGTTACTGGTTGGCGCTTGTTTATCAGCAACCACAACTCCAAACCCAAGTAATGGGCCGAGCTGCTGGTTCTACAATGGCCAATCTGAATACGAACATTCTTAGTGAACTGGTCATTGGGCGATCCTCTATCGAGGAACAGGATGAAATTGCACGGCGGGTTAGTGTTGCTAATCGACGGCTCACTGAAGAAAACCGGAAGTTACGGAAGCTATATAAGCAAAAATCCGCCCTTATGAACGACCTTCTGACTGGCCGTGTGCGCGTTACGGCGCTGCTTTCCAGCGAAATTCCAGCGTCTTTCAAAAATTGAAAGGCAATCCGCATTATGAACTCACCCGACCGTCTGCACTTGTTGGCGGAGCGCAAGTTCTTGCAAGAGCGGCTAGCCGAACTTCCGACTTCCGCACGAATTACCCGCATCAGCACCGAGTCGCGCTTACGCGCCGTTGATGAGCGTCTAGCACAAGCCCCGGTTGACGAAGGGGATTTATGGCAAAGGTTATAGCGAATCGAACCGGTCTCCCCCCTTTGAAAAAGAGGGCCGGGGGATTTCAATCGGCAGCACCACGCCATGACCTTCAAATCCCACCTACCCCCTTTGCTAAAGAGGGGAACTTCATTTCAGGTAATCGCCTTAATTGAATCAAGAGAGACCCAAAAATGGGATGGGAACTGGAAACCGTCGAAAAACCCTTCGTGACGCAACTGGTGGGTATGGACTGGCAACACATCGCGGGCGACATCAACGATCCAGCAATCACCCAACGCGCCAACTTCACTCAGGTCATTCAGGAAAGCGTCCTCCGCACCAAACTGGCGGCACTCAACACTCACGAGTAATAACCGGCAAGGTGGTAATCAGCGGCTCGTGAATTTGAGCGACGCAAGCTCTGGCTTGCAGATGAAGGTTGTCGCGGCGGTTGAGAAGCGCCACCCAGAATCCGGTATCCGCAATGATCATGGGTTGCCCCAGAGATGTTTTTTGTAGTCAACAGACAGGCTATTATCGCCCTCCATGCAGCCGAGCAGTTGATGCGCCTCAAAAATTCGGAGTACTTTCTGGCCTTCGGTTTCTACAGGCACCGGCGTTTCATCAATGACTTTTGCCAGCATTTCAGCGACCAGTTGTGGCAAGGATTTAGGATCCGGCAACCGCCCAAACCACTGCGTCAATGCCCGCCAGTGCAACGCTTCACAAACTGGCCGATCCGCTCGAATGCTTCCCCCGCTTCCGGCAGGGTCGGCCCGAACAAGTGCCAGACATGCAGTAACTCCGGCCAGGTTTCCAGTTCAGCCGGCGAACCCGCAGCGCTGGCCTTGTTCACATAACGCCGGGCATCGCCCAGTAGCATTTCCGCCTCGCTGGCCTGAATCAACACCGGCGGCAACCCGGACAAATCGCCAAAGATCGGGGAAACCAGCGGATTGGGCGGCCTCATCCGGGTGATCGCCCAGATCAGCAGCAGCCGGATCGAAACCGGAACCTTCAGAAACCCGCTCAGACTCGGCCCCAGCATCAGGTCGGTTTTAAGATTGCCTTTGACCGTGGGACTGGACAGAGTCATGTCCAGTCCCGGCGACAAGGCAATCGCTCCAGTGGCGGCGGGTAGTCCGACATCCCGCGCCCAAGCGATCACCATCAGCGCCAGATTGCCGCCCGCCGAATCACCGGCCACGAACAGCTCCCGAACCGGCGCTGGCCCATCGGGACCGTGATCCAGAATCCAGCGATAACCGGCCTGACTATCGGCGATCAGGTCCCGGCGCAAATGCTCGGGCATCAACCGATAATCCAGCGCCAGCACCACCGCGCCGGTCACTCGCGCCAATTCCGTCGTGATCACCCGGTGGCCTTGTGGGCAACCGCTGAGGAAATTGCCGCCATGCAGATAGAGCAGGCGACGGTTCGGATCGGCATTCGGGGCCAGCACCCACTCGCCCGGTACTCCGCCGGCATCAACCGCCAGCACCCGGTAGCCGGAATCGCCAGTCAGCAACAGCGGCTTGACGAAGCCCCTCGCCATGAACTGCCGGATCGCCGCCACTCGCCGTTTGCGGGGCGCAGCACGAATCTCCACCGACGCTTCCGCCAGCAGGAGCAGCGTCTGCTGATGCTCGGGACTGGCCTGTTCCCGCACGCGGGTACAACGAGCCGGCAGCGAATCGTAAGCCCGTAGCGCCGGGCCCTTCAGGAAAACCCGGATCAGCAGCCAAAGGATAAAAATGACGGCCAGCAATCCGGCCCAGTGAGTCCAGTCCAGCATGATTTTCTACTCCTGGATGTTCGCTTGTGGTGATGTAGAACGGGCATCTTGCCCATTTTAACTCGGGTTGGAAGCCAGTGCGACGGTGACCGGGTACGATTTTTGCCCGATATTGATCGGAAAGACCTCGCGGCGCGAAGCCAACAGCGTACAACCGCTGATTGGAGCCCAGACTATATAACCTTAAATGAAAGGAGGTTGCCCGTCATGACCCGACTTAAAGCCAGCCAGCGAACCTACCCTCGTTGTTGCTGGAGGGTGATCGCTGGCGGAGTGCTGGGTCTGTGGATCGGATTAGCCATCGCAGACGAGGCCGGCCCAGAATTCCGACACTGGACTATTCCCTTCGATTCAGGGAGCGCTGACCCAAAACCGGCTCCTACCCGTGCAATGGATGGGTCGGAAGGCGCCGAAAATCCAGCAAGCGACCGCACTGGTGTGCGTTCCCGCTTGAGTCGTAGCGCGGGCAGCGGCATGAACGGTAGCAGTAACAACGCCGGTGGTAGCGGCAGAGGCGGTGGAGGCGGCGGTGGAGGCGGCGGTGGAGGCGGCGGTGGAGGCGGCGGTGGAGGCGGCGGTGGAGGCGGCGGTGGAGGCGGCGGTGGAGGCGGCGGTGGAGGCGGCGGTGGAGGCGGCG
>CAIRMO010000014.1 GCA_903879705.1 uncultured Candidatus Competibacteraceae bacterium
CCCTGTCATGCCTGACGCCCTACTGTGGAACCTCGACGAAGCCGCCCGCCAACTCGGCGGCATCAGCACCAAGACCGTGCGCCGCCTGGCCCAACAAGGCGCATTCCCCCTGGTCAAGCTGGGACGCCGGGCCATGATTCCGGTACTGGCAGCCACCGCTTGGGTCAACAATAATCAACAGGCGCGACCGGCGCAGGAGAATATGGAATGTCACTCTACAAACGCGGCAGCGTCTGGTGGATGCGCTTCACCACACCAGACGGCCACGAGCTACGGGAAACTACTGCAACTACCGACCGCAGAGCAGCGCAAGAACTCCACGACACCCGCAAGGCGGAATGCTGGCGACAGGCCAAATTAGGCGAGCGGCCCCGGTATACCTGGCAACAAGCGGTTGTGAAATGGCTGGAGGAGCATCCTCACAGTCGTTGGCTACCCAACATCCAACGACACTTGCGATTCTCTGACCCGACCTTAGGCAATTTAGCGCTCGATCAGATTAACCGGGAGGTACTCCATGGACTCGCCAATTCCAGACTCAATACCGGAGTTGCCCCGGCAACAGTCAATCGAATGCTGGCTGTCATCCGCGCCATCCTAAATACGGCCTGCAAACAATGGGGCTGGATCGACACCGTTCCAGCGGTACGCTTACTGCCAGAACCCAAGCGCAGAATCCGCTGGCTGACCCACGACGAAGCAACACGGTTGCTGATAGAACTGCCCGACCACCTCGCGGCAATGGTGCGTTTCAGTTTAGCCACTGGTTTACGGGAAATGAATGTGGTGGAACTGGAATGGAAACAGGTTGATCTAGAACAGCGCCGCGCCTGGATTCATGTGGATCAAGCCAAGGGTCAGCAGCGAGCGATTGCCGTACCGCTGAATGCCTCGGCGGTGGTGGTGTTGCGGGAGCAACAAGGTCAGCATCCCACCCGGGTCTTTGTCTACGAGGGCAAACCCGTCACCCGCGCCAATAACCACGCTTGGCGGAAAGCGCTGGTCAGAGCCGAGATTGAAAACTTCCGCTGGCATGATCTCCGTCACACCTGGGCCAGTTGGCATGTCCAGGCCGGAACCCCGCTTAATGTGCTTCAAGAACTGGGGGGATGGGCCACGCTGGACATGGTGCTGAGATACGCACACTTGGGCACAGACCACTTGGCGGAACATGCCGAGCGGATTAGCGGACCCAGACTGGTTCGCACAATTTCCGGCACAGCCGAAAAAAAAGCCCTCGCCAATGTAGGCTAAGGACTTGATTTTTAAATGGGCCCTGTAGGATTCGAACCTACAACCAAGGGATTATGAGTCCCCTGCTCTGACCGTTGAGCTAAGGGCCCGAAACGGATTGAGATGCTAGCCCGCGATCGGTGTGTCCGCCAGTCGTTGGGTAATCGCATTTACTCCAGATCAAGGAAACTGCGCAGTTGTTCCGAACGGTTCGGATGCCGCAACTTGCGCAAGGCTTTGGCTTCGATCTGGCGGATGCGTTCGCGGGTGACATCAAACTGCTTACCTACTTCTTCCAGAGTGTGATCAGTGGGCATGTCAATGCCAAACCGCATCCGCAACACCTTGGCTTCGCGCGGGGTGAGCGTTGACAACACCTCCCGGGTCGCTTCGCGCAAGCCCTCCACCGTGGCCGCATCAACGGGCGACATCACGCTGAGATCTTCAATGAAATCGCCTAGGTGCGAATCTTCGTCGTCTCCGATCGGGGTTTCCATCGAGATCGGCTCTTTGGCGATTTTCAGAACTTTACGCACCTTGTCTTCTGGCATCTCCATGCGTCTGGACAGTTCTTCCGGATTCGGTTCACGACCCATCTCCTGCAACATCTGCCGGGAAATCCGGTTCAACTTGTTGATCGTCTCGATCATGTGAACCGGAATACGAATAGTCCGGGCCTGATCGGCGATGGAGCGGGTGATCGCCTGCCGAATCCACCAGGTCGCATAGGTCGAAAACTTGTAGCCGCGCCGATATTCGAACTTGTCCACCGCCTTCATCAAACCAATGTTGCCTTCCTGAATCAGATCGAGGAACTGCAGGCCCCGGTTGGTGTACTTCTTGGCGATCGAAATCACCAGCCGCAGGTTGGCTTCCACCATTTCCTTTTTAGCCCGACGGGCTTTGGCTTCGCCAATCGCCATGTGGCGGTTAACATCCTTGATTTCGTGAATCGACAGCCGTGTTTCCTGTTCGATCACCTGCAAACGCCGCTGCGCCGCCACGATCTCCGGGCGATGCTCGGTCAGGGCGGCAGCGCACTTCCGTCCGGATTGAATCTGCTCGTCGACCCACTCCAGTCGGGTTTCGTTCTGCGGGAACGAACTAATGAAGGTCTTGCGCGGCATCTGCGCCTTGTGGACGCAGATCTGCGTGACCGCTTTTTCATGGCCACGAATGCGTTCGGCTATTTCATGCAGGCTGACGATCAGGCGATCCAGCGTTTTCGGCACCAGTCGGAACTGCAAAAAACGGTCGCTAAGCTGTTGCCGCAAGGCCTGGGTCTGGGGGTGTTGAATGCCCAGTTCCTCCACGCTGGCCAAGGTCTGTTCGTACAGGGCGCGCAAATCGGCAAAGCGGCGGGCGGTTTCTACGGGATCAGGACCCGTATCAACCACGCTCGACGCGCTATCCTCATCCTCATCCTCACCATCGCTGGCTATCACCACCTCATCACCGACTACTACCGCATCCGGATCATCCGCCGCCAGCAATAAATCAACATCCGGCAGGGGCGGCGCGGGTTCTTCAACCTCTTCGGTATCCCTGAATCCGCTGATCACATCTGCGAGTCGCGTTCCATTTTCATGAATCGAATCGTAAATCCGCAAAAGTTCGCCAGTGGTGAGTAAATAGCTGGACAAGGCTGACAACACCTGGGTCATCCCTTCCTCAATCCGCTTGGCGATCAGGATCTCGCCTTCCCGAGTCAATAGCTCAACCGTACCCATCTCGCGCATGTACATCCGCACGGGATCAGTGGTGCGGCCAAACTCGCTGTCCACCGCCGCCAATGCCGCCGCAGCTTCCTCGGCTACCACGTCATCATCGGCGTTGGCCGGATTCTCGTTGAGCAGCAGGGTTTCGGCATCGGGGACAAACTCATGGACTTCGATGCCCATGTCATTGATCATGGAAATAATATCTTCAATCTGCTCAGGATCGACGATATCATCCGGCAAATGGTCATTCACCTCGGCATAGGTCAGGAATCCCTTTTCCTTGCCGCGGGCGATCAACTTCTTTAACTGTGATTGTTGCTGCTCGCTCATGACCTGTTCACATTAAGGTAAACTGCCAATTCTATCACAAGATTTTGATTTGGCTTTTAGCCAAAAATTTAGGTTTTTTTTGTTTTTCCAAGGTTCCGCAACACCTCCCGTTCCTCGCTGCTCAGCGCGCTGGGCAAACCGCGCTGCAACAAGGTTTCGAGCAATCGCTCGTCTGAATCATCGCGGCGGCGCAAGTAATCCAGAATGTCGGCGAACTCTTCCTCAAACCGATAATCCCCGTCGAGCGCTTCCGGTTGCCATTGCGCGAGTTGTTCCAGAATGACGCCCTCGCGGGTATTCCGATAACGTTCCAGCAAGGCGGCGACCGTCAGCCCAGGATGGGTACTCAGAATGCCGACCAAATCAGCCAGTAATTTCGCCCCAGGCTCAGCGCTGCTGCGCAGCATGGAATCCTCTGCCGCCGCTTGTTGCGCCAATTCAGGCTGATACAACAACAGTGCTAACACCTTGCGCAGCGGGGTGCGGGCCAGGCGCAGATTACGGTCGCTGGACGATGCCGCCCTGGCAGGTCGCTGACGCAGCCGGGAGGTAACGACTTGCGTTTCCTGCTGCAGCCGCTGCTCCAGCAGATCACGGAAATAACCCTCGGGCAATTTTTCCAGCAACGGTTGGGCCCACTCAGCCAGTTTGACGCGACCCTCCAGCGTATCGGGATCATCCATCTGAGCGCGGAGTTCGGCAAACAGGTAATCGGCCAACGGCATGGCGTGCGTCAACCGGTGTTCAAAGGCCGCATGGCCGTCCCGACGCACCAGGCTGTCGGGGTCGTCGCCATCAGGCAGAAACAGAAAGCGGACTTGGCGACCATCGCACAGGAACGGCAGTGCCACAGTCAAGGCTCGCCAGGCCGCCGCGCGCCCCGCCCGGTCGCCGTCAAAACAGAACACCAGATCATTGACGCTTCGGAACAGCCGCTCGACCTGCTCGGTGGTGGTCGCCGTACCCAGCGTCGCGACTGCGTAAGACAGGCCGTACTGGGCTAGCGCGACCACGTCGAGATAGCCTTCGACGACCACTAATTTTTGTAATGGCCGGGTGTGGAGCCGCGCCTCATACAGGCCATACAATTCCCAACCCTTGTGAAACAGCGGCGTCTCCGGCGAGTTGAGATATTTGGGTGCGGCATCGTCGGTCAACGCCCGGCCGCCAAAAGCGATGGCCCGGCCCCGGCGGTCGCGGATCGGGAAGATGATGCGGTCGCGGAACCGGTCACGCAGCCGGCCCTGTTCGTCGCGATGGACCAGCCCGGCGTCCAGCAGCGTTTGGGCGATAACGCCGGCGTCCAGCAACGCCTGGCTTAGATTCTCCCAACCGGGCGGGGCGTAGCCAATACCGAAAGTTGCCGCGATCTGACCGGTCAGGCCGCGCTGGCGCAAATAGTCCACGGCCCGCTGCCGGGTGAGATGTTCGCGCAGTTGTTGACGGAAGAACCGGTCGGCTTGGGCCACAATGTCCAATAACAGCCGGGTTACGGGGAAGGGTTCACCGCCGGTCTTCGGGATATCCAGACCCGCCAGCCGGGCCAGTTCCTCGATGGCGTCCAGAAACTCCAGCCGCTCATATTCCATGAGGAAGCCGATGGCGGTGCCATGCGCGCCACAACCAAAACAGTAATAAAACTGTTTTTGGGGACTGACTGAAAAAGAAGGGGTTTTTTCAGCATGAAACGGGCAGCAGGCCATCCAGTCCCGGCCGGCTCGGCGCAATGGCACGCGGGCGTTGATGATCTCGACAAGATCGGTTCGGGCGAGAAGTTGATCGAGAAATTCTTGGGGAATGCGGCCAGCCATAACCGCAAAGCCTAGCGCAGAACCGCCCGACCGTTAGCGGTCAGGGGCAACAAAGAGGGCAAAACAGCGGTTCCGGGTTCGCCGGAGGCAGGCGAACTCAGCCGCCAAACCGGGCCTTAACCCGGGCGCTGACCATCGCCAGGTCCGCCCGGCCCTGCGCTTGATCCTTGATGATCGCCATGACCTTGCCCATGTCGCGCACCGACTGGGCACCGGACGTTGCCATCGCGGCGGCGATCACCGCCTCGATCTCGGCCTCGCCCAACGGCTCCGGCTGGTAAGACTGGATGAGATCAATCTCAAACGCCTCTTGGGCGGCAAGATCATCGCGGCCGGCGCTCTGGTATTGCGCCAGTGATTCCCGGCGCTGCTTGATCATTTTTTCCAGCACCACGAGCGTCTGAAGGTCACTCAACACAATGCGTTCGTCGATTTCGCGCTGCTTAACGGCAGCCAGGATCAGGCGGATCGCGCCAAGGCGTTGCTTATCCTTGGCGCGCATCGCGGCTTTCATGTCATCCTGAAGGTGGTCTTTAATCGACATGAGGGCAAGCTCGCAGGTGGAAAAGTGGAAAAATGGAAACAGGCCAGATTCAGAACAGGCGGGTGCGGCGGGCGACTTCCCGGGACAACTTCTTCAAATGACGCTTGACGGCAGCGGCCCGCTTGCGTTTACGTTCCTGGGTCGGCTTCTCGTAAAACTCGCGGCGGCGCACCTCGGACAGGACGCCAGCTTTTTCGCAGGAGCGTTTGAAACGGCGCAATGCGACATCAAACGGTTCATTTTCCTTGATTTTCACGGCAGGCATTAAACCTTCACCTCACTCTTCATGGTCTGGACGGGTCGTGTCCGGTTGTATAATCAAAAAACAGTAAATTGTAATCACCCCGGACGCCAAATGCAAAGTTGCGAAACCTCATGCTGATTCTAGGCCTTGAAACCTCCTGTGATGAAACCGGCCTGGCACTCTATGACAGTGAGCGCGGGTTGCTGGCCCATGCGCTGCACAGTCAGATTGCGGTCCATGCCGAATATGGCGGAGTAGTGCCTGAGCTGGCCTCACGCGATCATGTCCGCAAGACGTTGCCCTTGTTGCGGGAGTTGTTCCGGCAAGCGGACGCACGGCCTGATGCGGTCGATGGTGTGGCCTACACCCGGGGACCGGGGCTGATCGGGGCGTTGCTGGTCGGGGCGACCATTGGGCGCAGTCTGGCCTGGACCTGGAACCTTCCCGCGATTGGGGTGCATCACATGGAAGGCCATCTGCTGGCCCCGATGCTGGAACCGGAATCGCCGGAATTTCCATTTGTGGCCTTGCTGGTGTCTGGCGGCCATAGCCTGCTGGTGCGGGTGGACGGGGTTGGGCGCTATCAGATCATCGGCGAGTCCCTGGATGATGCCGCTGGCGAGGCTTTCGACAAAACCGCCAAGTTGCTGGGCCTGACCTATCCGGGTGGACCAGCGCTGGCGAAGTTGGCGGAATTGGGCGATCCGCGCCGCTTCACGTTTCCCCGACCCATGACCGACCGGCCCGGTTGCGACTTCAGCTTTAGCGGCCTGAAAACGGCTGCGCTTCATGCCTGGCGCGGTTTGGAACCTACTCCCGAAAATCAGGCTGATGTGGCTCGGGCGTTCGAGGAAGCGGTGGTGGATACGTTGGCGATCAAGTGTCAGCGGGCCTTGCAGGTGACCGGACTGAACCGGTTGGTGGTCGCCGGCGGGGTCGGCGCGAACCAGCGGTTGCGGGAACGGCTGCGCGACCTGGCCGACCAGAGGGGCGGGCGAGTCTACTGCCCCCGGCTGGAGTTTTGCACCGACAACGGCGCAATGATCGCGTATGCCGGCTGGCGGCGACTGGCGTCCGGTCAACGCGATGATGCTGCTATCGAAGTCTTGCCGCGCTGGCCGCTGGATCAGTTGCCGGCGGTGTCGGGTTGAGATGATTATTTTTCCTCCTCTGATTTTTCCTGTGATACGAACCACGGGGCGGACAAATACAATGAGCATCTGGTGGAGGCAACGATTCAGTCCTACACCTAACCGCCCGTTATCACCAAAACATTCACAAGACAAAAATTTGCGGGAATATTTTTTGCGAGTTACCCAAGACCTTTCATCTTTCACCTTTCACCCTGAATAGCCAGCACTGATGAATTTTCGGATCGCGGGCGAAATCCAGCGGCAGAGTTTGCCGACTCCAGTCCTCGATCTGCATCTCAGCCAGACTCTCCCGATCCAGCCGGAACCGGCGGTGATTAGTGGAAAAAATCAGCGTTCCGTCCGGCGTCAGCAGGCGCAAAGCCTGCCGCAACAATTCGACATGATCCCGCTGCACATCAAAGTCATGTTCCAATCGCTTGGAATTAGAGAAAGTGGGCGGGTCTACAAAAATCAGCCCGTAACGCTCCCGGACCCCCATCAGCCATTGTCGGCAATCAGCCTGAATCAGTTGATGCCCGGAGCCGTTAATACCATTCAGTGCCAGATTGCGCCGCGCCCAGTCGAGATAGGTCGCGGATAAATCGACGGTCGTGGTACTGATGGCGCCGCCTAATGCGGCATGGACGGTTGCCGCGCCGGTATAGCCAAACAGATTGAGGAAGCGCTGTCCGTTCGCCATTTCGCCCAACCGTTGCCGGGTCAGGCGATGATCCAAAAACAGCCCGGTGTCCAGATAATCAGTGAAATTGACCAGAAACCGGGCTGACCCCTCGCGGACTTCATGGCAATGGCTCTGTTCAGCCTGTTTCTGATACTGACGGGCGCCACGTTGCCGTTGCCGGACTTTCAGAAAAATATTTTCCGGTGGCAAGTCCAGTGCTGCCGGCAAGGCCGCCATAACGTGTTCCAACCGCTCGCGGGCGCGTTCGGGTTCCACCGTTGGCGGCGGGGCGTATTCCTGAACGTGCAGCCACTGTTCATAGCGGTCAATGGCGACCGCATATTCCGGTAAATCCGCGTCATACAGCCGATAGCAGCTTACCCCTTCCCTCGTTGCCCAGCGGCCCAGATGGCGCAGATTTTTGTGCAAGCGATTGATAAACCCGTCCGCCCCGCCGGCGATCGCCTGTTCCAGAGCGCGGGCGCGGCTGCGCTGATCCGCCGCTGCCCGATCCACGAAAAACTGCGGTTCTACCCGGAACCGCAGCAACCGGCAATCCAGCGGGCCGTTGTGGAAGCTGTGAACCTTCTCGGCCCGCAGTCCCATCCGCTTGCCCAGTTCGGGATTGCCGGTAAACAGTGCGGCTCGCCAGCCGGTAAAGCGGGTTTTCAGTACCTCGCCGAATTGGGGGTAAAACTCGGACAGATCCTCGGCGGTCCCCAGCCGTTCGCCGTAGGGCGGATTGGCGATGAGCAGTCCGGGTAGCCCGGGCGGCGGTTGGATGGCGCTGAATTCCCGACGCTCGATGCGGATTCGATCCGCGACCCCGGCGCGGTGCGCATTGGTCAGCGCCGCTCGCACCGCTTTCGGATCGTGGTCACTCGCCCAAATCAGCGGAATCCGCGCCCGTCCCGCTTCGCGCCGCTCCTGGGCCTCAGCCCGCAATCGCTTCCACAACGCGGGAACATGACCGAGCCAGCCACTGAATCCCCAGCGTTCACGCAGCAGACCCGGCGCGTGGTCACCGGCGATCCAGGCTGCTTCAATCGCCAGCGTCCCGGAACCGCACAGCGGGTCAAGCAACGGTCCACCCGCAGTGACAACGTCCGGCCAGCCGGATTTCAGCAGCAAGGCGGCGGCCAAGGTTTCCTTGAGCGGCGCGATCACGGTCGCCTCGCGGTAACCGCGCCGGTGCAGACTGTCGCCGGACCAATCAAGACTAACGGTCGCCTGATCGTCACGCAGCAGAACGTGAATCCGTAGATCCGGTTGGTGCCGATCGACATTGGGGCGCTGACCGCACTGCGCGCGAAACCGGTCAACCACCGCGTCCTTGACCCGCTGCGCACCATAGTGGCTGTGGTCAATGCCGGAACCGGTTCCCGTAAATTCCACCGCCAGCGTTCCATCCGGGGCCAGATGTTCTTCCCACGGCAGGGCGCGGATGCCGGCATAGAGCGCATCAACCTCCGTCACCGGAAATTCCGCCAGTGGCAACAGCACTCGGCTGGCGGTGCGCAACCACAGGCAGGCGCGATAGGCCAGTTCCAGCGGCCCTTGAAAGCGGATGCCACCGCGTACCGGCTTGAGCGCGGTGGCACCCAGTTCCGTCAGTTCCGCCGTTAGGAGTGGCTCAATACCTTCTGGCGCGGTGGCGATGAAAGTCTGCTTATTCAAGGCGTTAATCCTCTACCGCGACGTTGACCAGCGTGGGTTGCAACAGGCGTTGCAGTTCAGTCGGCGGCAAACTGACCAGAAAGCCACGTTTACCGCCGTTAATGTAAATCAGTGGCACGTTAAGAGTGCTGGCTTCCATGTACACCGGCATGGCCTTGCGTGTCCCGAACGGGGAAGTGCCGCCGATCAGATAGCCGGTGTGCTTGTTGGCGACCGCTGGATCGCAGGGGTTGATCGTTTTTGCGCCCACCACCCGCGCCAGTTCCCGGGTGGAGACCTTGCGGTCGCCGTGCATCAGCGCAATCAACGGTTGTCGGCACTCATCCTCCAGCACCAGCGTCTTGATCACGCCATGCTCGTCTACTCCCAAGCCAGCGGCGCTGTGACGGGTGCCGCCGTGTTCTTCGTAGCGGTAAAGATGACCGGCGAACCCGATCTGATGCTCGCGCAGGAACCGGGTCGCGGGGGTGACTGGAAACTTTTCTTTGCTCATGTTGTGGTATTTTCACAATAGTTGTTTTTTGGCAATTTTTAAATTCAGTTGTTTTAAAGATAATTTATTAGTTAATTTAATACAAAAATAATAAAACTATTCCAAATTATCTGCATAACATTATTAAAATAATAACATTTCGATCCATGATATTGCCCAATAGCCTTCCACTTTAACTGCCTTTTTTGCGTTGCACCATGAATAACAACGGTCATGAACGATGACATGATCCGGTAATTGTTGCGCAACGACCATCGCATTTTGATAAGTTTGATTCTTGTTTTGTCAAGGTTCATTTGCTTCAATACTTAAAGCAATTTTAATAGCGCATGTGTTTAATTAAATCAATCAGTTAGCTAATTTACCTCATCTTATGAAATTAATCATCCGACCATATTTATGCAACACTTTGATATTTATCATAGTTTTATACAAGCAATGAGTAGGCGGTATTTTTGTCAAATTTTCTTTAATATTATGCTGTTATAGCGTTTTTGCCTAAACTTTTCAAAGATCGCTAACATCGGTTTAACCTGTCTCCTGCTATTTGGAGCGGCGGAGGTGAAGCTGAGGATAGAATCCAGCGATCCAAGGAGCCGGAACTGGTTTTCCTGCGGACGGTTCCCGGAAAATCAGAGAGGTAGTAGATGCTTGACCTTTCAGGTTGGCTGTTATCAACGGTAAACGCCAGACTTTTATCCTTACCCTAAGCGGCGCACTCATGATGATTCAAACTGTAAAAAAGGGCGTCTTGGGTTACCGGGAGGATTTTGCGGAATGCGAAAGAACATAGCGCTTCAATCGGCCAGTACGCTGGAAGAAACTCCATCCACGCCCAACCGGCGCGGGTTTCTGAAATGGGCGGTAGGCGGCTTTGGCGCTGCGGCCCTAACCCCTGACTTGCTCAAAGCCGCAGTTGCCCGCGAGCGTTACCTGTTTTTCCATAATCCCAACACCAGCGAGACCGTGCGTCGGGTGTACTGGACGCCTCGCGATGGCTATATCCGCGAATCCATGAGCGAAATCAGCTGGGCATTGCGCGATTACCACAATGATCAATTCAAGGCGTTTGACACTAATGTTCTGGATCAGCTTTACGCCCTGCAAGTGCAGATGGGTCTGTGGCAGCCGGTCAACGTGATCAGCGGCTATCGATCGCCGACCACTAATTGGATGCTGTGTGAGCGCAGCCGGGGCGTGGCCCGCAACAGTTTTCACATACAGGCGATGGCGATGGACGTTCGGTTGCCGGACGGCCGGGTTTCCGATTTATACCGGGCCGCCTGTTCCCTGGGGGCTGGCGGGGTTGGTTATTACCCCGGTTCGAACTTCGTCCATATCGACAGTGGCCCGGTGCGCTATTGGGGATAAAACCGGCGTCCGGCGAGACTGACAAAATGAATAGGGTGGTCCCGTAGCCACCCTTTTTTGCATCCAGCGCGTCTTCCTACAAAACCCGCACGTTCAACACGCCCTGCACCTCGGCGATTTGCGCCACTACTTCGGTGGAAACTGGCGCGGCGGTATCGACCAGCGTACAGGCGATTTCACCCCGCGATTTGTTGAGCATATCCAGGATATTGATGCCGGCGGTGGAAATCGCCTTGGAAATCCGCTCGATCATGTGCGGGACATTAGCGTTGACAATCGCCAGTCGCGGCCCGCCGTTGCGTGGCATGACCACTTCCGGGAAATTGACTGAGTTATGGATAATCCCGTCTTCCAGATAATCCCGCACCTGATCGGCCACCATAATCGCGCAATTATCCTCCGCTTCGGCGGTCGATGCGCCCAGATGCGGCAGCATGATCACCCGGGGCTGATCCTTGAGCCGACTGGTGGGGAAATCGCAGACATACGCCCGCAACTTGCCGGCCTGTAACGCCTCAAACAGCGCTTCTTCATCCACCACCCCCTCGCGGGAGAAGTTGAGCAAGGTCAGGCCCGGACGGCTGTTTTGCAAAAATTGGGCATTGATCAACTGGCGGGTGGCGTCATTCAGCGGGACATGCAGGGTAATAAAATCGGCTTGCGCCGCCATCTCGTTGACGCTCAACACCTGCTCGACTTGCGAGGACAACTGCCAGGCATTACTGACCGTGATGTGCGGGTCGTAACCGATGACTCGCATCCCCAGCGCGCGGGCGGCATTGGCGACCTTCACTCCAATCGCGCCCAGCCCGATCACGCCCAGGGTGCGATTGGGCAGTTCAATGCCGACAAACTGCTTTTTGCCGGCTTCGACCTGCTTGGATAACTCGGCATTAGTACCCTGCAACTGGCGGGTGTAATCCCAGGCCAGGCAAATATTGCGGGCGGCCAGCAGCATCCCGGCGATCACCAGTTCCTTGACTGCATTGGCATTCGCGCCAGGCGCATTGAACACGCAAATGCCCTTGGCGGTCATTTCCGCCACCGGAATGTTGTTGACGCCCGCACCCGCCCGGCCAATCGCCTTGAGGCTAACGGGAACCGGCCAGTTATGCATGGCGTAGGAACGCAGCAGCACCGCGTCGGGATGCTCGATTTCGGAGGCGATCTCGTAACGGTCGCGGGGGAGGCGCTCCAGGCCGGAAACGCTGATGCTATTCAGGGTCAGAATCTTGTACATGATCGGTCGCTACCTGAAAAAAGAAGGCCCCGGACTGATGAACGTCCGGGGCGGGTTCATGGGGAAAAGGGTTTAGCCGCGCCGCTTCTGGAAATCGGCCATGAAGTTGACCAGCGCCTGAACGCCGGCCAGCGGCATCGCGTTGTAAAGACTGGCCCGCATCCCGCCGACCGAGCGATGGCCGGCCAGGGTCAGCAGTCCGGCGCTCTTGGCCTCGGCCAGAAAGGCTTTGTCCAGGGCGGCGTCGGGCAAGGTAAACGGCACATTCATCCAGGAACGGTAGGCGGGATCAACCGGGTTTTTGTAAAAGCCGGATTGGTCGATGGTCTGGTACAGCAACTCGGCTTTGGCCCGATTGCGTTCGCCGATGACCGCCAAACCGCCTTGCGCCTTCATCCATTGAAACACCAGTCCGGCGATATACCAGGCATAGGTCGGCGGGGTGTTATACATCGACCCTTCCTTGGCCATCACCGCGTAATCGAGCATGGTCGGGGTTCCGGCTACGGTTTGGCCCAGCAAATCCTCGCGGACGATGACGATGGACAATCCCGCCGGACCGATGTTCTTCTGGGCGCCGGCGTAGAGGATGCCGAATGGGCTCACATCAATCGGCCGCGATAGCAGGGTTGAGGAAAAATCAGCCGCGAGTGGAACGCCGACTTCAGGAACGGTGTGCAGCTCGACGCCGCCAATGGTTTCATTGGGCGTGTAGTGCAAATAAGCGGCGTCCGCATCGCATTTCCAGGTTTCGCGGGCCGGGACGGTCGTAAAATTGACCGATTCTGAACTGGCGACCACATTCACTTGGCAGAATTTTTTAGCTTCGGCGATGGCCTTCTTCGACCACATCCCGGTGTTGAGATAATCGGCTTTGGTCTTGCCGCGCAACAGGTTCATCGGCACCGCGGCAAACTGACTGGACGCACCGCCCTGCAAGAACAGCGCCTTATAGTTAGTCGGGATGGCGAGCAATTCCCGCAGGTCGGCTTCAGCCTGTTCGGCGATCGAGACGTATTCCTTGCCGCGATGGCTCATTTCCATCACGGACATGCCGGAACCACGCCAGTCGAGCATCTCGGCCTTGGCCTGTTCCAGAACCGCCTCGGGCAACATGGCGGGACCTGCGCTGAAATTATAGGGACGTGGCATTCGGATCATCCTCGGGGTCGCGCCCGTCGCTTGACGGGCAAATAAAAAACATCGCGCCAGAAAAAGGCGCGCATTCTAGCAGTTTCGAGTCAGCAAAGACCGGTCGATTGTGGCCGTTATCCGGCGAGGTGGCTTGATTTGAAGAGGCGGCGGCGATAGTAAAGCGGCTTACTCCAGCCCCAGTTTCTTCAACCGGTAGCGCAAGGCCCGGAAGGTGATGCCGAGCTTCTCGGCGGCGGCGGTCTTATTGTAGCGAGTGGCCTCCAACGCTCGCTGGATCGCCGCCTTCTCCAGATTTTCCAGATAACCTTCAAGATCATTGACCACGGGCGCATTTAGACAAGGCAACGTCTTTGGTTCGACATGGCCGACTGGCGGAGGCGTTGCGGCCGGGGCTGCTTCCGCGCCAAAGCCGGTTGCCGGCCGTCGAATTGAAATGGGTTCCCCGCCCGGCAACAGCAAGTCATCGGCCCGGATCACGCCATTCTCACAGAGCGTAAACGCCCGTTCCAGAATATTCTCCAACTCGCGGATATTGCCCGGAAACCGGTAGCTGCACAGCGCTTTCAGCGCCGTAGCCGCCAGCGCCGGTTTGGACAGGCCGGACTGTTGGCTCAACCGCTCGATAATCGCTGTAGTCAACTCGGGAATGTCATCGGGATGCTCGCGCAAACTCGGTAGCCGCAAACCAATCACGTTTAGCCGATAGAACAAATCCTGACGAAAAACGTCATCCTGCACTAACGCTGCCAGATTCTTGTGTGAGGCGCTGAGAATCCGCACATCAATCAGCGCTTCGGCTTGCGCCCCGACTGGCCGCACCGCCCGTTCCTGAATCGCCCGCAGCAGCTTGACCTGCATCGAAAGGGGCAATTCCGCCACTTCATCCAGGAACAGCGTTCCCCCATTCGCCGCTTGAAACAGCCCGATCTTGTCTTGGCTGGCCCCGGTAAAACTCCCCTTTTTGTAGCCGAAAAACTCGCTTTCCATCAAATGTTCAGGAATCGCCCCGCAATTCACCGGCACAAACGGCTTGTCGGCGCGTGGCCCGGACAGATGGATCAGCCGCGCCGCCAGTTCCTTGCCGGTGCCGGATTCGCCGCTGATGATGATCGGGGCCTGACTGCGGGCCAGCTTGGCGATCAGGTTCCGCACACCTTCCATCACCACCGATTGGCCGAGCAGCGCTGGACGATTTTCGCCGGGCCAGCTATAGCCGCCGCGACTCAGCCGCAGCGCGGTCGCAACCATATTCCGCAGCACTGGCAGTTCAAACGGCTTGGAGACAAAGTCGAACGCGCCCAGTCTCATGGCCTCTACCGCGCTTTCGACGTTGCCGTGGGCGGTGATCACGGCGACCGGCAGGTTGGGGCAGTGTTTTTGAATGTGCGCCACCACCTCCAGGCCATTGCCGTCCGGCAAGCGCAAGTCAGTGATGCAGAAATTGAAGATCTGACGCTTGAGCAACGCACGCGCCTCACTCACCGTCTCGGCCGGCAGGCAAACCACGCCCATCGGTAACAGGGTCATCTCGATCAACTCGCGGATGTCGGCTTCGTCATCCACGATCAAGGCGGTGCAAGCATCCATCAATCGATCTCCGATAAAGAACTTGCGGGCGCAAAAGCGATGCGGAAACAACTGCCGCCGCCAGCGCTGGGCAGATATTGTAAATGGGCCCGGTTGGCCTCGCACAGTTCACGGGCCAGATACAGCCCCAGGCCGGTACCCTTGGCGCGAGTGGTAAAAAACGGTTCAAACAGATGACTAATATGCTCAGCCGCCACCCCGGGGCCGGCGTCGCGCACGTCCAGAATCGGTCGGCCACGCCCCGAGTCCAGGCGAGCGCACAACTCAAGGTGCGGGGTCGCGCCAGGTTTGACCCCATGTTGACAGGCATTGGCGCACAGATTCCACAGGACTTGCCGCAATTGGTGCGGATCAAAGCTCACCGCCAAATCGGCTGGCTCTACCGTGTGTCGCCAGTCCGGCGTCGCCCCATTCAACCCGCGCAGAAACTCCTGACGGAAAGCGTCCAGCCATAATTCCAGCGCCAGCCGCTCCGGCTTGCCCCGATCACGTCGGGCAAGATCCAGCACATCGCCAATAATCCGGTTAGCGCGTTTGACGTTGTCATAAATGATTCGGGACAGTCGCCGGAGGTGGGCGTTAAGGTCGTCCGCTTCTTCGAGGAGTTGGGCAGCGTGGCTGATCGCCGCCAGCGGATTGCGGATTTCATGGGCGATACCGGCGGTCAGTCGTCCTAGCGCCGCCAACTTGATCTGTTGCAGGCGCTCGGCGACCTGATCGGAATCTTCCAGCAAAATCAATATATTGGCGGCCTGACGACCGCTGAGCCGGGTGAAGCGCGGAATCAGTTCCGGGCGGTGTTCAGCCGGGCGGAACGCGGGGCTTTCCAGACTATTGCTCAAGCGCCAATCCGCCAGGCGTTGCGCCAACAGCGGCGACAACTCATTCAGAGGAAGGCCCGGCACCGCGTCCGGCGCGTCCAGCAAGGTCTGGGCGGTATCGTTCAACAACTGGATTTGCCCGGCGGCATCCACCACCACCACTCCATTTTGCAAGTGGCGAATGATGCCCTGGTTCAGTTCAGCCACTTCGAGCAGTTCAATGGTGCGCTGCCGGGCCAGCGCCTCGCCCCGTCGCGCCCGCTCCGCCAAGGTATGCGTCAAGCCCGCGGCGATAAACAGTACCGCGCCCAGGATGCCCAGCCGGACCCAGTCGTCGGTGGCGTAACCGATTTGACTCAGCAGACCGAGCCAGTCGTTGGTTCCGCGTCCGGCTTGCGCCAGGGCCTGGGTGGCTTGCCAGCGGTCAACCAGCCAGGAGCCGGTGAGCAGGAAAAAACCCAGCGCCGCGCCCAGCAACGCCGAACTGAGCGATAGCAAAATACCGCTGGCGGCCACTGCCGCAATCAGCAAGCTGTTGAGACTGCTGGTCAGACCGCCCGAAGCGTTGATCATAACGGTCAGCGCCGCCAAGTCGGCCAGCAGTTGCAAATGGGCCTGCACCATCAACGGGGGTCGCCGCCAGAAACTACCCGCGATCGCGATCATCGCCAGCACCATGTACGTCGACGCTGCACCCAGAAACAGGTGCGGGTCCTGCTTGCCGAACAGGCGGTTCTGCTCATCAACCGCAAATGCCGCCAGCAACAACACGGCCAGCGCCAATCGGTAAATGTTGGTGGCGCGGAACAGCGGCCACAGGTGGCGGCGATCCAGAAAACGGTCCGAGTGCAGTCCGGCTAACGGGTCAACGAGCGTCAGGGCAGTGGTTCCTTGCAGTAGGTAAAACCGATCGCTCCCAGTTTAAATCAGCCCGCCCCCGATCATGCGATTTCGGGTTACACCGAAACCGCTATCAAGCGCGAAATTGGATCGTGAAGATTAGGGTATTTCGGGATATAATCGCGATTCCATTGCACAAAAGGGGCTTTAAACGAGATGAATCTGCACGAATACCAAGCAAAAGAACTCCTCCAGCAATTTGGCGTTGTGGTGCCCAAGGGCATCAAGGTCACTTCCCAGCAAGAAGCGGTCGAAGCGGCCAAAGAAGTGAGGGAAGGGGGGCCGTGGGTGGTCAAGGCCCAGGTTCACGCCGGCGGACGCGGCAAGGCTGGCGGCGTGAAGTTTGTTCGCACCCTCCAGGATGTCGAAGAGGTCGCTGGCCGCCTGCTTGGCTCGACCCTGCACACCCATCAGACCGGTCCCGAAGGGGTTCCGGTTCATGCCCTGCTGATTCAGGACGGGGTAGACATCGCCAAGGAATACTATCTGAGTTGTCTGGTCGATCGCAGCCAGAAGCGCGTCATTCTGATCGGTTCTTCCGAGGGCGGGATGGACATTGAGGAAGTCGCCGCCAAGACCCCGGAGAAAATCCTGACCCTGTCCATTGACCCGATTACCGGGATTCAACCCTACCAAGCCCGCGATCTCGGCTTCAAGATGGGCATGGGCAAAAAGGAGGTAGATCAACTGGTTAAAGTCGTCACTGGCGTTTACAACCTGTTTGTCCAGAAAGATTGCAGCATGGTCGAGATTAATCCGCTGATCGTGACCGCCGACGGTCAGGTGCAGGCGCTGGATGCCAAGATCAGTATCGATGACAACGCCATGTATCGACACAAGGACACTTCGGAGATGCGTGACCCGTCCCAGGAAGATGAGCGTGAGCATATCGCCCACGAAATCGGCCTCAACTACGTCGCGCTGGACGGCAACATCGGCTGCATGGTCAACGGCGCGGGTCTGGCGATGGCGACCATGGACGTTTGCCAGTTGCATGGCGGCGAACCGGCCAACTTCCTCGACGTGGGCGGCGGCGCGACCGCTGACCGGGTGGCGCGGGCCTTCAAACTGATTCTGTCCTCCTCCAAGGTCAAAGCGATCCTGGTCAACATTTTCGGCGGCATCGTCCGCTGCGACACCATTGCTGAGGGCATCATTACGGCGGTCAAGGAAGTCGGGCTGGCGCTGCCGGTCGTCGTGCGGCTGCAAGGCACCAACGTCGAGGCCGGGCGCGAGATGCTGGCCAAGTCCGGCATGAACATCATGACCGCCGACGATCTGACCGATGCCGCCAAAATGGCGGTTGCGGCCGCTGCCAAGTAAGCCTCCGCTCACCGTTTCGAGGAAATAACCCGTCATGAGTATTTTGATCGACAAGAACACCAAGGTCATTTGCCAAGGTTTCACCGGCTCGCAGGGCACCTTTCATTCCGAACAGGCGATTGCCTACGGCACCAATCTGGTGGGCGGCATCAGCCCCGGCAAAGGCGGCACCACTCATCTGGGCAAGCCCGTTTTCAATACCGTTTATGAGGCCATCGCCGCCACCGGCGCTGACGCCACCATGATCTATGTGCCGGCCCCGTTTGCCGGCGACGCGATCCTGGAAGCCGCTGACGCTGGAATTAAGGTCATCGCCTGCATCACCGAGGGTATTCCGGTGATGGATATGCTCAAGGTCAAGGCCGTCTTGCAGGCCAATTATCCGAAGACCTACCTGATCGGCCCCAACTGCCCCGGCGTCATCACCCCCGGGGCCTGCAAGATGGGGATCATGCCCGGCCACATTCACCTGCCCGGCAAGATCGGCATCGTCTCCCGCTCCGGCACTCTGACCTATGAGGCGGTCTACCAGACCACCCAAAGCGGTCTCGGCCAAAGCACCTGCGTCGGTATTGGCGGCGACCCGATTCATGGCATGAGCTTTATCGACGTGCTGACCCTGTTCAAGGATGACCCGCAGACCGAGGGCATCGTGATGGTCGGCGAGATCGGCGGCAGCGCTGAAGAAGAAGGCGCGGCCTACATCAAGGCCAACATCAAGAAGCCGGTGGTGGCCTACATCGCTGGCGTCACGGCCCCGCCCGGCAAACGCATGGGTCATGCCGGAGCCATCATCATGGGCGGCAAGGGCACCGCTGCCGACAAATTTGCAGCGCTGGAAGCCGCTGGAGCCAAGATCGTCCGCTCTCCCGCCGACATCGGCGCGGCCATGAAGTCGTTCTTCAGTTGAGCTATTTCATCCTTCCCCTTGAGGAAGGATGGATAGAAGCCGGTTGAACGTGCAGAAAAATACAGGGTGGGTTGGCCGCATAACCCGCCCTGTTTTTATCCTCCTCTAAATTTTCCCCTTCTCTAAATCTTCCTGTGATCCGACCCGCAAGCCGAAGCCAGCCCGATTCAGCCTGATTCAGCCTGACTTTTTCCGGTACAACGGCGCGTAAACCGCCGCCAGTCGAATCGCTTCAATCATGCTGAGCGGGTTGGCCTGTCCGGTTCCCGCCAAGTTGAAGGCGGTGCCGTGATCGACCGACGTGCGGATAAACGGCAGGCCCAGTGTGACCGCGATAGTACGGTAGAAATCAACCATCTTGGTCGCGATGTGCCCTTGGTCATGGTACAGCGCTAGGACCGCATCGAATTGACCTTGCCGGGCCAGATGAAACACTGCGTCGGCGGCGATAGGTCCCGCAACGTCAATTCCCAAGGCGCGGGCGTCGGCAATGGCCGGTTCCAGTGCGCGCCCTTCCTCCTCGCCAAAGCGACCATGTTCACCGCTGTGCGGATTTAGTCCGGCCACGACCAGACGCGGTTGGGGAATGCCCAGGTCTTGCAAGGCCCCGGTGCAGCGTTGCAGATAGTCCAGTACCCGTTGCCGGGTCACCAGCCGGATCGCGTCGGCGAGAGCAACATGCCGGCTCAGGAAAAAAACTTTTAGATTGAAGACCTGGAACAGAGTCAGCGGATCGGCAATTCCGGTCAGTCGGCCCAGCAGTTCGGTATGGCCAATGTCCTCGATTCCGGCGGCGTGAAAGGCTTCTTTGTTGATGGGTGTGGTCGCCAGCGCATCGATCGATCCGGCTTGAGCCAGTTCCGCCGCTCTGCCAATAAACTCGAACGCAGCCCGGCCCGCCTCGGCCTGCACCTTGCCAAAGATCACCCAATGGGCTTCGACATTAGCCAAATCCACCAGATCGATGACGCCGCGGCGATACTCACCTTCGGCGGGGTCGGTGATGCAATTGATCGCCAGGTTCAGGTTCAGAAGGCGCAAGGCCCGCCGCAACGCCCCGGTCTCGCCGATAACCAGTGGCCGCGCCGTGTCGTAGATCGCCGGCTGCGCCAGCGCCATAGCGACGATCTCCGGGCCAACGCCGGCGATGTCGCCCAGGGGAATGCCGATCAGACTGCGGGGGATTGCCGAAGTAATATTCGTCATCATCTGGATTTTCCGCGAGAGACTTAACCCAAGTCCAAAACCGCCGAACTTTTTCCGCCTCGATCTTCGATGGTTCGTAGCCGAATTTCAGCGCCGGCGCTGTCTGGTTGAGGTCGAGAAAATTAACCCATGCTGGCGTTCCGGCGAAGATCCCGCCAGAACCCCGGAGATGCTGTTCGTCAGCGCAATCACCAGCGCCCGCCTGGAACCGGTGGCGACATCAACGGGCGACGCCATTCGAGCGATTTCGTGGGTATGACGACGCTGGGAAGCCAATCTGAACGCTTTGCGAAATACTCTTTATCAGGGTCCTAGGAAACCACCTGAGTGGCCTTATTCCCGGGCAACCATTTGCATCTGCATCCGGTACAGACTGGCATACAACCCGTTTCGAGCCAACAGTTCAGCATGACCACCTATTTCAACAATTTGACCCCGGTTCAGCGCCACAATGCGGTCGGCGTTCTCGATGGTAGAGAGCCGGTGGGCAATGATGAAGACGGTGCGGCCCTGGCGCAGGGCATCCAGCGCTTGCTGGACCTTACGCTCGGACTGAGTGTCCAGTGCCGAGGTGGCCTCGTCCAGAATCAGAATCGGCGCATTTTTCAACAGAGCGCGGGCAATGGCGATGCGTTGCCGCTGTCCGCCCGACAGCCGTGCGCCATTTTCGCCAATCAGAGTATCCATGCCCTGCGGCAATTCGCAGATGAACTCCATGGCGTGTGCGCTTTCGGCAGCTTGAATCAGTTGGTCCGCGCTGGCCTGAAAGCCGGCCCCGTAGGCGATATTGGCGGCCACCGTGTCGTTAAACAGTACAATGTCCTGGCTGACGTAGGCGATATTGGCCCGCAAATCGGCCAGTCGCAGCTCACGGATCGGCATTCCGTCCAGCAGAATGTCGCCAGACTCCAGTTCATAGAAGCGCGGCAGCAATGCCATCAGGGTGGTTTTACCACTGCCGGAGGGACCGACCAGAGCGATGGTTTCGCCCGGCGGCACTTCCAAATCCAGTTGCCGGATCACCGCAGCGCCTTCATTGCGATAACGATGCGTCGCGGCCCGGAAACTGACCCGGCCTTGGGCGCGACCCATGGTCCGGGTCCCCTGATCCGGTTCCGGCGGCTCATCGAGCAGCGCAAAAATGGTTTCCGCCGCCGCCAGCCCGCGCTGGAGTTGCTCGTTGACCTTGGTCAGCCGCTTGATCGGCGCCAACAGCATCGCCATGGCCCCAAACAGCGAGACAAACCCGCCGACCGTGATCTGTTCGGCGACCGATTGCAGCGCGGCCAGATAAATCATCGCCCCCAGTGCAACAATCGCCAGCAATTGCACCAGCGGACCGCTGGCCTCGGAAGCGGTGGCCAGTTTCATGCTGAATTGGCGGACCCGGTTATTGACACGGTTAAACCGCCGGCGCTCGTAGTCTTGCCCACCGAAGATCTTGATGACCTTATGGGCTTGCAGCATTTCGTCGATCACATGGGTCAGATCGCCCATCAACTCTTGCAGCTCCCGGCTCAACCGCCGCAACCGCCGGCTGACCAGACGCACGATCAGGGCGATGCCCGGCGCGATCAGAAAGGCCAGCAGCGACAGCTTCCAGTTCAGATACAGCATCCAGCCCAGCAAACCGATCACAGCCAGCCCGTCCTTAACCAGCGTCACTAGCGCCTGGGTAGTCGCCGTCATGACCTGGCTGACGTTGTAAGTCAGGCGGGAGAGCAGATTACCAGCGGAATGATCGTCGAAATAGCGGGTCGGCAAGGTCAACAGGCGGGCAAACAGCGCCTCGCGCAAAGCCATGACCACCCGGTGCGCAACCCACTCCATCGCCACCGAACTGGTGAAACCGGCCACGCCCCGTATCACGAACACGGCCACCAGCAACACCGGCATCAGCCGGATGAAGTGAGGGTCTTTAGCGACAAAGCTACCGTCCAGCAAGGGCTGAATCAGCGCCGGAATCAGCGGCTCGGTGGCAGCAGCAATCACGGTGCCCAGCAATGAAAGCGCGAAAATGCGGCGATACGGCTGGACATAGCGCAGCAGCCGGAAATAAAGTTCCTGGCTATTCATGTCCAACCGCACACCGTGCCATCAACTCGGTGGGCCACCGCGTCCCTTCAAGCTCAATTTCGGGCGGTCGATGGTTGGAAGCGGAGCCGGATCCGCTGGCGTAGATGCTGATGCTGGCGCTGGCGTAGATGCTGGCGTAGATGCTGATGCTGGCACGGGTGCTTTCAGCGCTGCTGGTGCCGCCGCTGAATCCGGCTTGGGCTTTTTCTCAAACACCTGCACCGCCGGACCTTCTAGCCGAAATCCGCCTTGGACACCCTCGCCCATCTTGCCGGTGATGGCCGCGACCCATTGCGGGTAGTTTTCGGCAGCCGTCTTCAGGGTGTTCCATATCTTGTTCTTCACTTCCACGACCACCATTCGTCCGTCGGCTTGAACGGCAAAGAGCATGGTTTGAGCCGATGCCGGTTTCGCCTGCGGCAGTTCGTTGATCTTCAGGGTTACATCAAGTTTGCCGGGAATCGCCAGTGCAATAATCTCTTTGAGGAGGGCCATTCGGTCTATCGGAGGCGGCTTCGGTGCCGGGGATGACGCTGAGTCGTCAGAAGCAGGCGGTATGGATGCCACCGGTTTTTTCCGGCAAGTTTTGGCGAACGCCTGCTGATCGGGCGTTACCTCCCCTGCGGGTTGACCGTCCAGGCCATAGCGCGGTCCGCCCGCCACCAGCGCCCTGCGATAGGCAAAGCTGTTGGTATAGACCTTCAGCGCCCGGCGAATCATGGTACGGGTCAAATCGGTCAGCGCCGGATGTACTCCGGCTAGCGCCATAGCTTCCGCGCCAAGCCCGATCCGCAGCGGTTTAGGCGCGGTCCGGGCAAAGCAGGTCGGGAACAGTTCGCACAGCCGGTCAATAATAGGGTTCACGTCGTAGGACATTCGCGCCTCTCACTCTGGAACAGAGTGGCTAGTGTTCCACAACTGCCGACAGTTTGCAGCCCCAACACGAATGCCACCGCGAGCTGTGCCCGGGTTACGGCGGCGGTGGTTCGGATATGGTGGGCAAAACCGTTGCATCAATCACAGACAATAGAGTCCACGAGTGACTCCCTGTTTCACGGAGGCCGGCTTCACCAAGGTTGTTAAATTCTGGCCAGTGCCTTCCTCTCGACAGGCGTTAGTTCCCGCCAAACTGGCGGTAAGTTCCTGATAAAATTGAGGATTATATAACGAAACCTACGAAAGTCAACCAATGTTATCGCCATCAACAGCCCATCCACTAAGTTTTATAACACTATGAATGTTAATGTATGGGTATAGGCATCCTAAACCGGTTGTAGAGGTAGCATGGGCATCCTGCCCGTGTTTAGCCCACGGGCAGGATGCCCGTGCTACGATAAATTTCCTCCTCTAATTTTTCCTGTGATCCGATCCTCAAGTCGAGTAAGCACACCCTGCGAGAATCAATTATATCAATGGGTTGGAAGATATACGACAGGCTGATCCACTCCACGACTCACCCTTATCACAGGAAAATTTACACGAGGAATCATCGTGGCATTGGACAAGAGCCTGGGGCTGGCCGTCATTGCTGAGGGGGTGGAAACACCGGAACAGCGTGACTTCCTGATCAACAGCGGCTCCTATGCCTTCCAGGGTTATTTGTTTGGCCGACCAGTACCGGCGGAGGTACTGCGGGGAAGCCCGCCGCCCGCCTGCCCAACTTCCTGAACAGTGCTGGAGTGTTAGATGATTGTTTCGGACGAGGCCTTGCTTTCGCCGCCGGGCGAGGGAAAGTTCAATAGCCGCCGACGCCGGGTTTGGCTGTTGCTGTGCGGCCTGCTGCTGCTGACTGCTGGATCGCTCCCGGCTCAGGATGACGATCTCATGCTGGCCACAGTGGACGCCGCCCATAACGGAGCGTTGACAGTGCGGGTCGTGGGACTGGATGGACCGTTGCGCGACAATGTGCTGGCCGCGCTGGAACTCAACCGCTTTGCCGGAAAATCTGCCCCGGAAGAAGGCCGACTGCGCTGGCTGCACCATGACGCTACCCGCCAAATCAGCGCGGCATTGCAACCGTTCGGTTATTACCAGCCCGTGATTGACGCGACGCTGGAGCGCACCGCCGAGGGATGGGTGGCACAATACCGAATTCAGCCCGGCCCGCCGCTGAAGATCGCGACGGTCGATGTGCAAATCCTCGGTGAGGGCGGCAATGATCCGGTGTTTCAAAAGTTGTTGGCGAAGGTGCCGTTCGCTCCAGGGCAAATTCTCGATCAGGCCCAGTACGAGCAATTCAAGCAGAACCTGGAATCGCTGGCTGCCGAGCGTGGCTATTTCGAGGCCCGCCTGGTCGAACGGGCTATTCAGGTCAATTTGCAAACGAACGAGGCCGCCATTCATCTGCACTACGACACCGGCCCGCGCTACCGTTTTGGCGCGATCGCGTTCAAGCAGGATGTACTCTCATTGAAGCTGCTGGAGCGCTATCCACAGTTCAAACCCGGCGATCCGTATGATGCGAATGAACTCCTTAAACTGCAAAGCGATCTTGGCAGCGCGCCCTATTTCAGCCAGGTTCAGGTCAACGCTCCGCCTGATGCGGCCAGTGATACCGCGCCGGTTGAGGTGGAGCTGGAACCCGGCAAGCCCTATAAATACAGCGCCGGCCTGGGTTACGGGACCGATACCGGCGTGCGTGGCCGGCTGAAAATGGAACAGCGCCAGCTGAATCGCCGGGGTCATCACGCCGAAGAAGAACTATTGCTGTCGTCGGTCAAATCACTATTGGGCGTCAAGTATATGATTCCAGGCAAAAATCCGACCACCGACGAATACGCGCTGACTGCCGGCTATACCAATCAGAACTATGAGCAGCAGGACTATGAGCTGACTACGCTCGGCGGCAGCTGGCGGCGGCAGGACGGCAACTGGTTGAAGAATTTCAATCTTAGCTATCAGTACGAACGCTACCAGACCCCCAACAGTACCGACAATTCCGCCACTACCGATTCGCTGCTGCTGATTCCCGGCGTGAACTGGACCCGGATTGACGCCGACGACCGCTTGAATCCCACACGCGGCTTGCTGTTTGGCTTCGAGTTGCGCGGTGCGGCGACTGAACTGCTGTCCGATACCACCTTCGCCCAAGGTGCATTGCATCTGAAGGGGGTATACGCCTTCAATGAGGTCAGCCGGATTATCGCCCGCAGCGACCTCGGCGCGACCATGCTGGAGGCCAATATTGACCAGTTACCGACCTCGCTGCGCTTTTTTGCCGGTGGCGACGCCAGTGTGCGGGGCTATGCCTACAACAGCATTGGGCCTACCGATGTCCAGGGCAACGTGATCGGCGGCAAAAATCTGCTGGTGGCCAGCCTGGAATACGAACACCGGGTTTGGGATGGATGGAGTCTCGCGGCGTTTGTGGACAGCGGCGACGCTTTTGATGGCGCGACGCCGGAACTGAAAACCGGGGTTGGAATGGGGGTGCGCTGGCGGTCGCCGGTCGGGCCGGTGCGGCTGGATTTCGCCTCCGGGCTGGATCAGCCCCCCGGCGATACGTTCCGCTTCTCCTTCAGCATTGGACCTGATCTGTGAATACTTCCCAAGCGGTGCGTCGTTTGTTGTTCCGGTTGCTGCTGTGGTTGCCGCTGCTGGTGCTGGTGCTGCTGGTGCTGGCGGCAGGGTTGTCGGTGTCCACCGAAACCGGCCTGAAAACGCTGCTGGCGCTGGCCGAACGGACTTTGCCCGGCCACTTCAGCTACGGCCAAGCCGGGGGTTCACTGTTGGGACCATTGTGGATCAAGCAATTGCGCTATCAGGACGGCCCGTTGATCGTCGCGCTGGCCGATGGTGAATTCGACTGGCAACCCACCGATCTGCTCGATGCCACGCTGACTTTTAGCCGGCTGCATCTGGATGGACTGGACCTACAGCTGCCGCCCGGCCATCCGGCCGCTTCCACTGTTGAACCGCTGAGCTTGCCAGACATTACATTGCCGCTGGCGATTCAGATCGCCGATTTCGAGATTCGTAGCCTCAACATTCAGCCGCCCGATGCCGAGCCGATCCGGATTGACGCCGTTAATCTTAAAGCCCATACCGAAGCGGGCGCGCTGACCGTAGATCCACTGGAAATCTGGGTGGCGCAAGGCGAAGCTCATCTCAGCGGGCGGTTGAATCCGACCGGCAGTTATCCCGTCAGCGTACAATTAATCTGGCAATTTTTGACCCCGGATTATGGAATGGTGATGGGGCAAGGCACGATTCAGGGCGAATTGCGCGGCCAGTTGCAATTGACGCAGCGAATGACTGGCCCGGCGACCTTGGAATTGAATGGCGAAGTCCGCAACCTGCTGGATTTAAAACCAACATGGTCAGCTAAAACTAAACTGAACATTGCCGATCTTGGGCCGCTGATTCCTGAACTGGCCGGTCAACCGTTCACCGCTAAACTCGAAGCGCAGGGCGTATTGACGCAATTTAAGAGTCAAGGCGAACTGACTGCTGGATTGCCGGAACTGGGTTTAACGACGGTTCATTTTACGGCCACTGGCGATGAAAATTCATTGAAGCTTGAGCAATTGAAATTAACTACTGCTAATCAACCCTTAGCTGTTAATCTCAAAGGTAATCTGCAATTTAGCGAGTTAAAATTTAATGCTACAGGACAATGGCAAGCGCTGGCCTGGCCATTGATAGGTCCACCGCAAATCGAAAGTTCAAAAGGCGATTTCACCATTCAAGGTGCGATGAATGATTACCGGTTTCAACTTGCGGCTGAACTACAGGGTGCAGAGATTCCAAAAGGTCGCTGGACGCTGACTGGACAAGGTTCTGATCAAGCGGTGCGCAAGGTGAAATTTAGTGGGCAAATGCTGGATGGCGTTATTCAAGGCAACGCTGAAGTAGCTTGGCTGCCGGTGTTACGTTGGCAAGCAGCATTGACCGGCGAGGGTTTGAATCCTGGCGCACAGTGGAAAGAAATTCCCGGCAAGCTGAATCTTCGGCTTAAAAGTGACGGCAGTTTTGAACAAAAACTCCGGGCGAATGTGCAGCTCGATGACCTGAGTGGAACGCTGAACGGCCAGACCGTGCTGGGCAATGCTGATCTGGCGATTGAAGATCAAAATCTGACCATCAAGACACTAAAAATTGGCGCCGGGGGGGCGCGGCTGGAAGCAGAAGGATCATTGGCGCAGCGTTGGCAATTGCGCTGGAAAATCAATGTGCCACAATTGCAAGGGCTGATTCCGGGTTTGATCGGCAACATTGCCAGCGCCGGGCAATTAACCGGTCCTCGCGATCATCCAGAAATTGCTGCCGATTTTACTGGGCAAAATCTCAGTTATGGCGATACCCGGATTCAGCATGTACACGGCATGGCTAATATCGATACCGTCGGCGCTAACCGTTCTAAATTGCAACTGAATGGGCAAGGTTTAACTCTCAGCGGGCAGCAATGGAAAAGCCTGACGCTCGACGGTTCCGGGACGCCCGCTGCGCATGAAATCAAGGCTGATCTGATTGGCGAACCGGGTCGATTTAACTTGGCGTTGACCGGTAATTTGCAACTGCCAGCATTGACTTGGCAAGGCCAAATTGTGCAATTGGCAATGAAAGAAACCGTGGCCGGCGCCTGGATTCTGGACAAACCGGCGGTATTGCGATCTTCGGCCAAGGAAGCGAATCTGGACACCGCCTGCCTGAGCAGTACCCCGACCCGGCTGTGTTTGCAAGGGCAATGGCAGGAGGGACACGGCTTTAATGCTCGGATGCAACTAAACAATTTTGGCCCGGAGCGGTTCAAGGCATTTTTGCCGCCCGGCGTAGCGATCACGACCAGCGTTAGCGGCGAGGCGACGGTGAGTGGCAAGAATGCTGAAAACATGCAGGGCACGCTCAATCTGACCGTTGCGCCCGGCAGTCTACGAATGGAAACTAACGGTCAACCGCTGCGATTTACCTTGAATGGCGGCGGGCTGCAAGGTGATTTCAATGGCCGCAATCTCACTGTTCAGGCCAAACTGGATCTTGCTCAGACCGGCCAGATGCAAGCCAATCTGCAAATCCAAGACCCGCTTGGAAGCGCCCGATTGAATGGCAAACTCAATGCCGCCTTGACTGATTTGAGCGTTATTTCACTGTTCGTACCGCAACTGCAAAATGTATCCGGTCAGGTGCGAGCCGATGTCACCGCGACCGGAGTTTTGCCAAAACTGACGTTGCGCGGTGAGGTTCGCCTGGAAAACGCAGGTGCGGCAATTCCCGAAGCCGGAATCAAACTTCAGAACCTGCAACTGACTGCTATCGGCAATGGACAAGGCCCGCTGCAATTATTGGGTTCGGTAAGATCCGGTTCCGGGCAGGTACAATTAACTGGTGAAGTAGACCCACTCAAGCCACGCTTAATCTTGAATGTTAATGGACAGGGTTTTCAGGTGTTGAATACCACTGATTTGCAAATTCAGATCAGTCCTGATTTACAATTGAACCTCACGCCGCAACAAGTACGGCTTGATGGTGAATTGACCATTTCCCGCGCTTTTTTGCGGCTTGGCGGCGACCGACCCGGTGTGATTCGTCCGTCCGGCGATGTGGTGATTGTCAATGGCGCGAAGGGCGAAGCACTGCCTCCCCCGCGACAAGGTATTGAGCTTTATGCCAGAGTTCAGGCTATTTTGGGCGATGACGTGCGGGTAGAAACCAGCGCTTTTCAAGGCAGGCTCAAGGGTAAATTGCTGGTCGAGGAAACACCGCAACTCGTGCCGCGTGGCAGCGGCAACATTGAAGTCGTGGCCGGAAATTACCGGATTTATGGCGAAGAAATTCAGATTAAAAAAGGGCAATTGCTATTTAGTAGCAGTCCACTCGACAATCCGGGGCTAAATTTACGAGTGGTGCGGGAAAGCGATAATTCTACCACTGGCGAATCGATTACCGCTGGCGCTCAGATTGACGGGACGTTAAAAAAACCGCTACTGACCCTGTTTTCAAACCCGAAAATGCCTAATTCCAGCATCCTGTCCTATCTGGTCTTGGGACGGGCAGCGCAAGGTGGATCCGGCAACGAATCCGCTTTGTTGTACAAGGCTGCCAATGCTATGGGATTCGGCGCTGGCACCTTGACTAAGAGCTTGAGCGAAGCATTTGGGCTGGATGCACTGCAATTAAATTCGGGCGATAGTAGCAAAGCCACTTCACTAATGCTCGGCAAATATTTGGCACCGAATTTATATGTGGGTTATGGCGTCGGACTATTCAATGCGGTCAATACATTTAACGTGAAATATCGGATCAGCAAGCGACTGTTGTTTGAATCGAACAGCAGTGCCTTCGGGGTCGGTGCTGATTTGGTTTATACGGTGGAGCGGTAGAAATGTTTGTAAATTAGAGTTGTTCAAAAATAATTTTCCTGATTATTTTCAATTTACTACCAAGGTGTTTGTAAAAAATAATCGACATGATCACATCGCCCGATCAATATGCCGTCATGGGTCATCCGATTGAACACAGCCAATCGCCGCGCATTCACGCCCTGTTTGCCGTCCAGACCCGTCAACATCTCGAATATCGGACGATCCGGGTGGAGCCTGGCGGTTTCGCGGCGGCGGCGCGTGCGTTCCGGGAGGCCGGCGGCAAGGGGCTAAACGTCACCGTGCCGTTCAAACAGGATGCCTGGGTGTTCGCCGATGTATTGAGCGCCCGCGCCGAACGGGCCGGGGCGGTCAATACCCTAAGTTTCGGGCCGGATGGCGTTCACGGCGATAACACCGATGGGCCTGGATTGGTGCGCGATTTAAAAACCAACCACGGCGGGCGGTTGGCGGGCCAGCGAATTTTGCTGCTGGGGGCGGGCGGCGCAGCGCGGGGGATTTTGCAACCACTGTTGCTGGAAAAGCCGGCGCACCTGGTGATCGCCAACCGCACCGCGAGCAAGGCGCGGGATCTGACCTTGCGGTTTAGCGACTTGGTGCGGGTGTCGGGATGCGGGTTTGCCGAACTGGCCGGGCGGCAATTTGACTTGATCATCAACGCCACGGCAGCGGGACTGAGCGATGCTACGCCGCCATTGCCGAATGGCGTGTTAGCGGCGCACGGTTGGTGTTATGACCTGATGTATGGCCGAGAACCAACGGCATTTGTGCGCTGGGGCCGGGAACAGGGCGCGGCGCAGGCGCTGGATGGCTTGGGGATGCTGGTAGAACAGGCGGCAGAATCGTTCCAGCGTTGGCGCGGGGTCTGGCCGGAGACCAGGCCGGTGATTGACGCCTTACAAAGCGGGCGTCGCCTTTAGCAGCATCCGTCATTCCAGCCCCGTAGCCTGGATGGAGCGAAGTGGAATCCGGGACGGTTGCTGTCTCACCCCAACAGGATTTCTCAACACATGGTTCATTACCGACGTGCTTATATTCCTGGCGCGAGTTATTTTTTCACGGTCACGTTGCGAAACCGGCGATCACAACTGCTGGTAGAACATGTCGATGTGCTACGAGCGGCAGTCCACACCGTAAAACAGTTATCGCCGTTTACCCTGGATGCCGCGGTGATACTCCCCGATCACCTGCACATGATTTGGACTTTGCCGGAA
>CAIRMO010000015.1 GCA_903879705.1 uncultured Candidatus Competibacteraceae bacterium
AGCAAAGGTTGATCCCGCTGCCGCGGTAGCGGTTGGGGTGACCACACTGTTATAGGCATAGATACCGCCGCCGCCCACGGCTCCCGATCCAGTACCGGTCTTATTGACCGTGAGGGTGTAGGTGTTCGACGTGAAGTTGGCCGTGCAGGTGGTGTCGGCGGTCAGGTTAAACAAACTGGCACAACTGGCAGGATTCCAGCCGGCAAAGGCGGAGTTATTAGTGGCGGTGGCGGTAAGGGTGACGGTTTGGCCGCTGGTGAACCCCGCGCTGCACGTTGCACCGCAGTTGATGCCTGCCGGGCTGCTGGTGATGGTTCCAGTTCCCGCGCCAACTTTAGCGACACTCAGAGTATAGGTCGGGAGATTGGCAAACAGAGCGGTCACGTTCTTGGCCGTGTCCATCGTGACTGTGCAGGTTCCCGTCGGGTTGTTGCAGTCCCCGCTCCAGCCAGTGAAGCTATAACCAGTGTCCGGTGTGGCAGTAAGAGTGACTTGGGTGCCGCTATTGAAATCGGCGGTACAGATTGCGCCACAATTGATTCCTATTGGGTTACTGGTCACTGTACCACTGCCAGAACCAGATTTGCTAACATTAATAGTGGTTGGCACGACTATAGGGGTCATCAAAAAAGCGTGCCATGCAAGATTACCATTATAACTCCCTGTACCAACAATCTGCCCTTTGTCGTTGATGCCATGTGCTTGGTGAACTACCCATCCAGAATTTGCGGTTAACAGATCATTTAAGTCGTAAATAATTCCATTTTGCCACAAAAAAGCATGGTTACAACCATTACCACTGTTCGCACAATTACTCATTCCTACAATCTGTCCAGAATTGTTAATGCTATAAGCTTTAGAGTTACCACTACCACCTAGGTTTCCTAAATCTACTATCGTACCGTTTTGCCAAAGAGTAGCATGATAATAACTATTATTGCTGATATAACTCATCCCAACTATCTGTCCGGCATCATTAATGCTATTAACTGAACTTTGTGTACCACCTAATGTTCCTAAATCCTGTATTGTGCCATTTTGCCATAATATTGCACCACTTCCATCATTAGTTCCTGCTATTTGTCCACTAGTGTTTATGTCTTTAGCTACGAATGCTCCTAAGTCTTGCATAGCACCATTCTTCCATAAGAAAGCTCGGCTCTCACTTTCACCAACTACCTCTCCTAAATCGTTAATACCGTATGCATAACTACTAGCAGAAGGAATGCTTGGGAATAGGGTTCCTAAATCTCTTATATTGCCATTTTCCCACATAATAGCATGATGTGAATTAAGTGTATTAGCTGTACTATTTCCTACTATTTGTCCATACTCATTTATATCAGCCGCATCACTTCGAGGGCCAATTAAAGTACCTAAATTTTTTATACTTCCATTGTGCCAAATAAAAGCGTACCAGCTATCGTTACTAATATCACTCCAACCGACTACCTGTCCGTTTTCATTGATGCTTATAGCAGAGCTACTAAATTGGCTTAAAGAGCCTAAATCAGTAATGTTGTATTTTTGAATAGCAGCAGAGATGTAGGTTGGTAGCGTAAGTGCTGACAATACAGCAATGATGATAATCTTAACGTTCATGGCTTGTTCCTTTTTGGTTTGAGCAAGCATAAGCTCAAAAGGGCGAGATCTGTCAAGTACACACTTTCAGGCATTTCAGGCCAAAATCGTACCTTTTTGAGAAATTGACTTGGCGTTTTTGTCAGAAAATGGATCGGACATAATCTGGTAACTATAAATTTTATAAATAGTTATTTTGTTTCGATGCTCTCCGATCTACGGTATTGCGTAGTGCTGAAAACAGGTGCAATTTTCCCTGACTGAAAAATTATTTTTGCGGTTGTCGAGGGAAAATGCTTTATAGGCAGACCGACTCGCGCAGGGGCAGGAGAAACTGACAGGGATTGGCAGGTATCACCATGCCGCCGCCCTAAGCCATAAAGGCCATTGCGACCGCTTCGACAATGCGCTCACCCAGTTCAGGCTGTTCAACCAACCGTGGATAGCGCTTGCGCAGGTGGTTTGAAATCGCATTCCCGTTTTCCCGGACGCTGCGAATGATCCCGTCCAGTTCATGATCCGGACGAGACCAGCAAGGCAAGGAACACCATGCTTGACTCCTTCCAATCAGGTCATATCATGGATGATATGAAAAAACCCCGAGTGGTCTTGGATACGAACATCCTGGTCGCGGCATCTCGTAGTCGGATCGGCGCATCTTTTGCGCTGCTTCAGGCATTACGCGCCGGACAGTACACCGCACTGGCGTCCGTCCCACTGATGCTCGAATATGAGGCTGTGTTGAAAAGGCCGGAACACCTGGCCGCCAGTGGTCGTAGTGCGCTAATGACCGACGCTTTTCTGGATGCGCTGAGCCTGCTGGTGGAACCGGTGCATCTGCATTATCTCTGGCGTCCGCAGTTGCGTGATCCTGCCGATGAAATGGTGCTGGAAACCGCCTTGAACGGGCGCGCCGAGGCGCTGGTCACGTTGAATGTGGCTGATTTTGATGCGGCTTGCCACTTCCGGTTGCCGGTGTTGAAGCCGGGGGTATTTCTCCAACAATTGCGAGAGGAGAGAATCTGATGGCCAATTATGCGCTGCGTGTTCCTGAATCCCTGTTCGCCTACGCCCGGCAGGTGGCTGAGGAGGAACAGGTATCGATGAACCAGTTTTTTGTCATGGCGATTGCTGAAAAGATTTCCGCGTTGAAAACCGAAGCGTATTTACGAGACCGCCAAGCCCGTAGCCATCTGGCAGCCTTCGATGTCTGGATGGAGGCCAGCCCGGACGCTACGCCAATGCCGGGCGATGAAACAGAATGAAGCCATCTTGCTGATTTCCGCCAGCCGTTCCGGCGTCCCGATGTCCCGCCAACCGCCGGGGTAATATGCACCGGTTACTTTTCCCTAAAGGCCGTTGCGACCGCCTCGACAATGCGCTCACCCAATTCAGGCTGCTCAACCAACCGTGGATAACGCTTGCACAGGTGGTTTGAAATCGCATTCCCGTTTTCCCGGACGCTGCGAATGATCCCGTCCAGTTCATGATCCGGAGCTTCCAGGAAATCCTTGATCGCGGTTCTGGCGCGGTCATTGGCCCGCAGGAAACCCGCCTCGTTCCGCATTTCGCGGGTCAGCGTGGCGTCGATCACTCCGGCCAAATAGACCACTTGGGCGGTGAAATCCGGGTAGCGCCACACCGGCAAAGCATCGTCGTAGCCATCGAAATACAGGTTGTATTCGATCCCGTCTTCGGCAGTGGCGGTTGCGCCGAAATAATATTGCTCAGCGTAATGACGCATCAGGGGTCGCGAGAAGCCCTCCAGCGCCTGGTCATAAGCCGCCCGGTCACGGGCGCTGTTCGTGATAGTCGCCGACACCGGCAGAATGATTGGCGGCGGCGTTGCGCCATCCCGACGCAGGACCTCATTAATCAAGAAGCGCGAGATGCGGCCGTTGCCATCAACCATCGGGTGAATGTAAACGAAGCCGAAAGCGGCCGTCGCTGCCCGGACAATCGGCGAACCACCTCGGGTTCGATCCAGAAACCCGGCCAGACCCGCCAGCAGAGCATTCACCTGATTCCAGTGCGGGGCGATATAGTCCACCACTGGCTGATAGCGGACGGCATGTCCCACATACACCGGCGACCGACGGATTCCATAACGCAGCGCCGTCGCGCCGAGAATAGCCTGTTGCAGGAGGGTCAGCGTCTCCGGAGCCAATGGCTCGGCATGTTGCCCACATTCACTTTCCATCACTGCGGCAAACCGGCGAATACGGTCTTCACGGTTCTGCTCGCGTTCAATCAAAAAGCTGGCGCGACTTTCCTTGACCGTCAGCCAAACCGCGCTGCGCATCATCAGGTCAATGCCAAAATCGGTTTCCAACTCAGCCAGCCGGGCGGGCAGATCGAATTGCTCCGCCGCCTGAACCGCCGCAACCCGCCGGATCATCGGGCAGTAATCGCGATAGCCCGGCAAGTTGTCCCGCACCCGCCAGCGCGGACAGTTGATCGCCGCCCCGACCACATACTGTTCGGGGTCGAGCGCATTGACATAATTGCCCCGTGTCACTCCAGAAACCGCCAGTCGATCCGGCATGAGCCATTCATACAAAAAGCCGGCGCGACGCGCGTAGGCCCCGGTAGGTTCACGCCCAATCCACTGTTCCAAGGCGTGGCGCACCTCGGATAGCCGAAACAACCGGGCGAGAAACTCCAGATGTACGCCCTCGTACTTGAAGGCGAAGGCGAGATGGCCGCTGAGCGTCGCAGCAGGGCGATACGCTTCCGGGTAAACCTCGCGGCGCAGGTCGCCTTCCCGGAACGTCGAGCGGGAACCGCCGATTTCACTGCGCACTATCCACGGCTGTACCGGCGCGGTGTTGAAGGTGCAGGACAGCCATTGATATCCGACGGGCGTCATGATTTTTGATGATTCAGCTTGAAAAACGATTAATTCCGGGTTGATTTCTGGCAAATCGATGACGACTCTCCCAAACAACCTTAACCGGACTTTCACTTGCTGTGGTGTGGAACGGGCATTCTGCCCATGTTTAGCCCCACTGCCATTAAGTTAAGGTCGAGATGGTGCAATTGTGGGTTGGGCTTTAGCCTAACTCTTTAATACTCAAGACTAAAAGAGTCAGGCTAAAGCCCGACCTACAAAAGCCATTGCTTAACTTAAATGGCAGTTCGGCAAAAGCGTTAGGGTGATATTACTTCAGGGCGCTTTCCAAGCGGTCGGGTTGTAAAGAACCGCATCGCAGGCCGCCGGCAGTCGATCCGCCGAAGGTGGTTCCGGCTTTCGGTAGGGTTTGGGCGACCGCGCCGCCTGCACCAGGTCTCGCACCCAATTCCGCAAATCCGGATCGCAGCCGTCGCCGAACGGCAAGGGCTTCTGCGACTTGCACTGGTCAGAACCGGGCGGACAGGCCAGTCGGACGTGAAAATGGGCATCGTGTCCCCACCACGGTCGCACTTTTTCCAGCCAGCGCCGGTCAGTCTCACTCTCGCACAACGCTTGCTTGATGATCGCATTGACGAAAACCCGATCTACTTCTGGAGCCTGCGCCGCCAGTTTCAACGCATCCCGATAACCCGGCGACCAGCGGGACTGATTCAGCGTTCCCTCTGTGGCGCGAATCATCGACGGCATCTCAATTTGTTCGGTATCCGCCCGCGACAAGGTCCGCTCGCGGGGCTGTTGCAAAAACCATACATCCACATCCAGCCCGCTTTGATGACTGCGATGACCGTTGGGCGTTGGCCCGCCACGCGGTTGCCCCAAGTCGCCAATCAGCAGCCGTCCGCCGCGTGTGGCCGTTTGTTGCCCCAGCCGTTCCACCAGCCGAATCAGCAGCGGATGACCGTAATAGCGGTTGCGGCTGGGACGCATCGCCTGGTAGCCGTCGCCGGTCAAGGGCAGCGGGATGGCTCCGGCGATGCAGCCGGCCGCGTAAGAGCCAATGACTTCTGGCGATCCCGCCAGCGGATAGGCTACCGTACTCCAGCCATTGCCGGCCTGAACCGGCAGGGCAATCACTAACAGCAACAGGGATAATGGCAACAGGCATCGAATGGACATGGGATTTTTCACCGGGCAAAATTGATGCGGTAAGCTTAACGAAAAAGCACCACTTTGATTAGGCTCTTGTTTGATTAGGCTCTTTAGTCGAGGTTTTC